>CAYZVJ010000065.1:4744-18496 GCA_964481765.1 uncultured Rikenellaceae bacterium
ACCTGAAGATCAGCAGGGAAAGGGGGAACTGGCTCCACCAGGAAAATCGATGGATAATGCCCGTATATCACCCTTCTGCACTGCTAAGAAATCCATCTTTGAAGAGAGATACCTGGGAAGATTTTAAAAAGATTGTTGTTAAATACCGTGAACTGGTCAATCCCGAACACTTTTCAAAATACATATAACAGGTGTTGGTTTATCGTAAATAAGGAATGTCTTACATGACTAAATGTCTCAATTCAACCAAGAACCCTGCCTGCCGGCAGTGTAACACTTCACAATAAGGGTAACAAATAGTTCGATAATTCTTCTTACTCAGAATTAACAATATATTATATCACAAATTTATTTCTGATTATCCCCAAAATACCCTTCAAGGGTAAAATAATGAATAGCCACCGGTTGTAACCGGTGGTTTAAAAGACCGTGTTGATTCCAACCCTAAAGGGGTTGAATGATTAAATTTAATGTATTAATATTCAACTCCTTCCGGAGTTGTAATTCATTTATGTCCTCATACCCGGCACTACACCCTGACAAATATGTCAGGGCTTGTACCGGGCTATTAATAATTGAATCCCGCTGGGATTCTTTTCATAATCTACTCATTAATCCTCATGACGAATTTATCTATTGAAGAGTTAAAAATGTCTTACAATATGAAATAAAAAAATGTTACCTAAATATTGAAGAATTGCACGGCAGGCAGGTAAGAACCGGGAACTGAGAACTATTATAATATCAACATCGCATCCCCATAGGTTCCAAAACGGTATTTCTCTTTTATGGCTATTTTGTATGCTTCAAAGAGAAATTCATATCCGGCGAATGCCGATACCATCATCAAAAGGGTGGAATAAGGCAGGTGGAAATTGGTAATCATCCGGGTCGGTACATTGAATTCATACGGTGGAAAAATGAACTTATTGGTCCAGCCATCAAACGGTTTCAGATAACCCATGGTTGAAACTGAGCTTTCAAGAGTTCTAAGAACCGTTGTTCCGACAGCACAAACATCATTTCTTCTATCTTTGGCGCTATTTACAATATTGGCTGCCTCTTCTGTGATCAGGATCTGCTCTGAATCCATTTTGTGTTTTGTTAGATCCTCAACATCCACTGTCCTGAAATTTCCCAATCCAACGTGCAGGGTTATCTCAGCAAACTCAATGCCTTTAATTTCCAACCGTTTTAATAGTTCCCGGCTAAAATGCATACCTGCAGTCGGTGCAGCAACCGCTCCCTCGTGCTTTGCATATACCGTTTGGTATCTCTCCCTGTCTTCCGGCTGAACTTCTCGTTTAATAAATTTAGGCAGTGGAGTTTCACCCAGGTTGTATAATGTCTTTTTAAACTCTTCATAGGTGCCGTCATACAAGAACCTCAGGGTTCTGCCCCTCGAGGTGGTATTATCGATCACTTCAGCAACCAGGATGTCATTTTCTCCAAAATAGAGTTTATTCCCAATCCTGATCTTCCTGGCCGGATCAACCAGGACATCCCATAATCGCTGCTCCCGATTCAACTCCCGTAGAAGGAATACCTCAATTTCTGCTCCGGTTTTCTCCTTATTCCCGAACAACCGGGCGGGAAAAACTTTGGTATTGTTAAAGACCATGACATCGTTGTCACGAAAATAATCCAGCACATCCTTAAATATCCGATGCTCAACATTCCGGTTCCCCCTATCCAATACCATTAACCTGGACTCATCCCTGTTTTCTTTGGGAAACATTGCAATCAAATCAGGCGGCAGGTTGTATTTATACTGGGATAATTTCATGTTGGAAAAGTTATGATTCTTTTGAAGCAGTAACCTTATACGTAATAAACTCGTTTTTGTTATGTTTTATTAACTTTTTTTTCAAAATCTTCAACCGTTAGTGCATTTTCAAGCCTGTATTCTCCTATTCTGGTCCGGACTAAACCGGTAAGATAAGCACCGCTTTTTAATGCAATACCAATATCTCTTGCCAGTGCTCTAATATAGGTTCCTTTGCTACAGACAATTCTGATCTTTACCACCGGAAAGCGATACTCCAATAGCTCGATTCCGTGAATAAAGATTTCGACCGGTTCAAGATGTACACTTCTTCCTTTCCGCGCCAGTTTATAGGCACGTTCACCCTTCACATTCTTGGCTGAATAAATGGGTGGAACCTGGCTGATCTCACCAACAAATTGACTCAGGGTCTGTGTAAACAGTTTTTCCGTAATGTGTGAACTCTCAAAAACAACATCCACCGCGGTTTCATTATCAAAGGATGGAGTCGTTTTTCCCAGTTCAATAGTAGCAATATATTCTTTTTCGAGATCCTGGAATTCACTTATTTTTTTTGTAGCCTTTCCTGTACAGAGGATCATTAATCCTGTCGCCAGGGGATCCAGCGTTCCGGCATGACCAATCTTTATCTTTCCTGTATTATGGTTCTTTTCAATCAGGTATTTAACCTTTTTTACCAGATGAAACGAACTCCAGGAATAGGGTTTATCAAACAAAAGAACCTTTCCCTGGGTGAACTCATTATTCTCCTCAATTATCATGCTAACGTACAATCAAAAAATCAGTGCAACCAAACCAATCACTAAGCAATAGAGCGCAAAGTAAATCAATTTACCTCTTTTTACAAGATTGACCATCCATTTACATGCCAGCAATCCCACAACAAAGGCAGATAAGAATCCAATCAGGATTGGTAATGTCCCGATACTATCTCCATACGATTGATTCCTACCGGTCAGATCAAGAATATTTGCACCGATAATGGGTATTAAAACCATCAGGAAAGAAAATTTCGCTACCTCTTCCTTGTTGTTCCCAAGCATTAATCCAGTGGCAATAGTAGCTCCGGATCTTGAAATTCCGGGAATTACGGCAAATGCCTGCGCTACACCAATAAATAGTGCATGACCATAGGAAATCGTATTGCGGGTTTGTTTGGAATATTGTGCTACAATTAACAGTAGTGCCGTAACCAGTAACATTGCTCCAACCAGTTTGGCTCGACCGGTAAAAAGATTTTCGACATGGTCCCTGAAAAACAGCCCCAGGATCATTACCGGGATAATGGAAATCAGGATCTTCAGGACGAATTTTGTGCCGTCATTGTATTCAAACTTTATCAGCTCTTTTATCAGTAACAAAATATCTTTCCAGAATACAACAATAATACTCAAGACAGTTGCTCCATGCACGACTATTGTAAACGTCAGGTTATACTGGCCCTCAATGCCTAAAAAATATTTTCCCAACTCGAGATGTCCGCTGCTGCTGACTGGCAAGAACTCCGTCAATCCCTGCAAAACACCCAAAACAAAAGATTCGATCCAGTTCATTTGTAAAAGAAAGAATGTCCCGGATCATTGTTATGTCCGGAATAGCAAATACAACAATAAAACATAGAAATGTATAATGGAATACTATTCCCTGGGTTTCTTCATAATGGCCCAGATTTCAAAAACAAACCCAATAAGGACTACGATGGGTGCCAGGGTAATTCTTCTAAAGCTAAATATTTCAGGATTAAATTCATTTGGATTTTCTGCTTTGCCACCAATCATAAGCAGGAAACCGATAATGATAATTACAAACCCGATGATCAGTAATATATAATTCTCTTTCCCAAGTGCAAACCCGGGTTTTTGATTCTCTTCTTTTTTCTTTTCCGGCATGTTGTTAACTGTTTATCAATAATAGAGTTCGTCTTCCTGGGCTCTAAGGAACTTATTCACAGCAAAAAAGGTGGATATCCAGGTAATTAAGATTCCTAAAAACAGCACGAAGATAAATAAAACTCCCAAAATTTCGACATCCTTGAAACTGACAATCTCTGAAAATTCTCTCTGTGCAAGATAGATAACACCAATCAGGAGTCCGATGCCGATCAGGGCACCATACAACCCGTGCATGATGCTTTTTATCAGAAATGGCCTGCGAATGAATCCATTTGTTGCTCCTACCAGTTGCATGGTGTTGATCAGAAATCGCCGTGAATAGACAGATAGGCGGATTGTATTATTGATTAATGTCAGGGCAATAATAAAAAGTAATGCACTGAATGTTAGTATAAAGAAGCTGATTTTGCGAACATTTTCATTGATCAGATGCACCAGTGATTTATGATAAAAAACCTCTTTTACCTCAGGAAATCTTCCGATGTTGGTTTCAATTCCAGCGATGGTATCCACGTTGGTATAATCGGCAAACAGGTAAACATCTATTGAAGCCAGTAACGGGTTGTACCCAAGGAAGTCAATGAAGTCTTCACCCAGTTCCTCCTGCAGTTTCTTTGCCGCTTCTTCTCTGGAAATATACTCTGTCGATTTCACATATGGTGCAGCATCCAGGTCTTTTTGAAGTCTTCTTATATCCACCTCCTTAACCCCCTCTTTCAGTATAATTGAGATACCTATATTCTCCTTCACGTAATCCGATAATTTTTTTGCATTCAGGATCAATAATCCCAACAAACCCAATAGAAAGAGAACAAGTGAGATGCTTATGATTGAAGTAACATACGAACTTCGCAGTCTTCGGCGGGTAATCCGGGATTCCTTTTTCTTCATGGAAATTGAATAGTACCTTCAGTCAACAATATCAACCCAACCATATGGATCCGGTTCATCACCTGTCTGAATTGCAATAAGCTTATGATATAATTTCATTGATATTGGACCGGGTTTCCCGTCTTTGCAGAATAAATACACGTTACCCGTTTCACTATCCACTATTTTTGCTATGGGGCTAATTACAGCAGCTGTTCCACAGGCACCAACCTCTTCAAAAGAGGATAGTTCTTCCACGGAGATTGGGCGTCTTTCCGATTTTATCCCCATATCCTCTGCGAGTTGTATGAGGCTTTTGTTGGTAATTGACGGCAATATGGAGGGTGAATCGGGTGTGACATAAGTGCTGCCCTTAATCGCAAAGAAATTAGCTGGTCCACACTCATCTATATATTTCTTCTCTTTTGCATCCAAAAAAACAACATTTGCATACCCGTTAGAATGTGCTTGTTCAATGGCAGATAAACTGGCGGCATAGTTGCCTCCGACTTTAATGTGCCCTGTACCCAGGGGAGCAGCTCTGTCGCACTCTCTGCATATCATCATCTCAACCGGTTTTATTCCTTCTTTGAAATAAGGACCTACCGGTGTTACAAATACCAGGAACAGATATTCTTTAGCGGGTTTTACACCAACTTCAGCACCCACTCCGAAAAGCAAGGGCCGGATATAGAGAGAAGCACCTGAACCATAGGGTGGAAGGTGTTTCCGGTTTAATTTGATGGCTTTCCAGATGGCATTCTTAAAAATAGTATCCGGCACCTCAGCCATTCGTATTCCCGCTGCCGATGAACGAAATCTCCTGGCATTCTCTTTCCAGCGGAAAACCCTGATTTTACCATCCTTCCCACAAAATGCTTTCATCCCTTCGAATGCTTCCTGTCCGTAATGCAAGCCAGTAGCAGCGATATGAACATTCACGAATTCAGATGAAGATACTTCCAACTCTCCCCATTTCCCATTCCGGTAATAACAGCGCACATTATAATCCGTTTTTTGATAACCAAAGGGCAAGTGACCCCAGTCAATTGTATCCATTTTTGTAATCTTAACGTTGAATCAAATTTTAAAGGTATAGCTTTTATCTATTCTGCGCAACCCATCATCGGATTGTGATGTCATGATGGAAGATTGATTAATTTATTAATTTCCTGGATCTGTTTCTCTTTTTCAATATCCCGCAACAGCCTGGCAGTTTTCGTATAAAATTCATGTTCGGAAATGAGGGCAATATGCTTTTCATAGCAGTGTTTAGCAGAATCAATTATGTTCTTCGCCTGTAATTCCCTGCAGAGGTTTTGAAGAGAAGCAATGAAATCGATTCTTCCATAATAAGACATGTTTGCATCAATAATGATTTTCTCAAGTAATGTTTCCGGGACTACGGAAGGCCTGGTTGCCAGTATCAGGCTGCAAATTTTTTCAATTTGCTGATCGGAATAGTTGAATTTGGGTAATATTTCTTTAGCAATATCACAACTAGCCAATTCATGATTCTCATATTCTTTAATAAATCCGGTATCATGAAGCAAAGCAGCCGTTCTTATGATCAACATATCCTCTTCTGAAATGCCCTCTGCCCGACCAATCAATTCAACCTGCGTAGCAACATTCATGGTATGTTTAATGTTATGGAAATAGAGGTTTTCGGGTAATTCGCTTTCCAAGCGGGTTATAAGACGTTCCTCGAAATCATTCAATCTCAGGATCTGCAACTGTATGATGAATTTTTTATTGGGTAATCCTTTCAGGTCAACGGATAGTTCAGGCCTGATACCGGTTACAAAGTACATGTCGATTTCCCCCTTGTATTTTACCGGCATTTTACCCCGGTATTCACAGATAAAAAAATCCCTGACCAGCTCGTATGTTGAGCCTGAGATATTAACCTTTCCTGCCTCTCCCGATGATTCCATACGGCTGGCTGTATTTACCGTATCTCCCCAGATGTCATAGGATAATTTCTTTGAACCGACAACGCCTGCTATAACAGATCCTGTATGGACCCCGATCCGGATATCCCAAAATTCCCGGTTGTTTGCTTTTGCTTGCAATTGAAGGTCTTTCATATATTGCTGCATCTCTAACGCTGCTAAAACAACCTCAACCGGATTGGTCCTGTTTTTGTCCGGAATGCCTCCCGCACACATGTATGCATCACCAATAGTTTTAATTTTTTCAATGTTGTATTTCTCCGCAACGTTATCAAAGTGATAAAAAAAGCGGTCCAGTTCGTCAATAAGCGTTTCCGGATTCATCTGTTCCGCAATCTTCGTAAATCCCTGGATATCTGAAAACAAAACAGTCACCATGTTGTATTTCTTCTTCGTCACCTTCCCTTTTGTTTTCAATTCATCTGCTGTATCCTTTGGCAATACATTAGCCAGCAGGTTTTCTGATCTATCTTTCTCTTTTACAAGCTCCTCGGTCCGTTCATTGATAATTCTTTCCAACCTGAATCTTTCTTTAGCAAACTGATAGGTCCTGATTCTTAAGATCATCCAGAAGACAATAACCATGAAAACAGCATAGGTGATATAAGCATATGGAGTACGATATACGGGGGGTAAAATCCTGAACTGGAAAGAAAAAAGATCCGTTACAGGTCCATCCATTACTTTATACCTTGCTTTAAATTCATAGTGCCCCGCATTGAGGTTTGTATATTCCTTGATATTATGGGTAGTCCAAAGAGACCATTCGATATCCAAACCCAGGAGATAGTATTGATAATAAGATGGTTTCATTTCATCCTGAGCATTATCAAACTCAAATAAAATCGAGTTGCAGCTGGGAGGAAAGATTCTGGACTCCTTTGCTATCCCCCATTGATCGGATTGATTCGAAGTACCTGCTTTTGAATCAAAAAGCAATGAGTCCCTGCCAAGAACAATTCGTTTGATTTCCGGTAACTGCAGCGGGCCCTTCAATGGCAATGAAATAAGAGCATTTAATGAAGTCAGAAGGAATATCAAGAAAAAAAATATTGAAAATTGCTTCGTTTTTTTTATAAAATTCATAACTTGTAATTCCTTTGACAATAGGAAGCTTAGTCAAAAATAGGATAATTATTGATAGATCGAAAACTATAATCAATAAAAAATTATGGAAAAAGAGAAACATACCATTATTGTTCCTCACGATTTTACTGAGGTTGGCGAATATGCTCTGGAGCATGCCCTGGTCATAGCAAAAATAATGGAAAACGATATTTCATTAGTCCATATCGTTAAGGAGGAAGATGAGGTTGAACGTGCCACTGAAAAATGCAAAGAGGTGGCTGAAAGAACTTTCAAACAATACTATCATGAACCGAAAGTGATAGTCCGGGTTGGCAGTATTTTTACTGCAATTGGAGAAGTTGCACAGGAAGTTAACGCCAACCTTGTGATCATGGGAACTCATGGAGTTAAAGGGATGCAGAAACTTACCGGCAGTTGGGCCCTGAAGGTAATTGTCAGTTCTCCGGTTCCAGTCGTTATCGTTCAGGCTCCTCCTGAACATAAAAAGTTTGAAAAAATTGTTTTCCCGATCAATTTTAAACAGGAAAACAAAGAGAAACACCATTGGGTAAACTACCTGTCCAAATATTATAAAGCAAAATTTTACATCATTAAACAGGAAGTTAAAGATAAAACCTTTAGGCAGAGGGTCCAATCAAACCTCACCTTTGCCAAGAAGTATTTCCAAAACAAAGAGATCAACTTCGAGATCTATACCGCTCCGGGGAAAAACAAGTTTTCTACCGAAACCATTAATTATGCCAAAGAGATTGGAGCAGACCTGATCCTCATTATGACAACCCGGGATATTTCACTGGCAGATTACGCTCTGGGAGCAGATGAACAACAGATTATTGCCAATAAGGCAAAAGTCCCGGTTATGTGTGTAAACCCCAGATCCGATCTGAGAAAAAGTCAGGGATTTGCAGCCATGGGCGGATAACATCAGACCAGTTCAGAAAAGAGACCAAAATTTTCATTCAGGGGCTAACTCAAAAACGACTGAGATAGCCTTTTTTTTATTAGCGCATGAAGTTGGTTTTTGCTACAAATAACGAATACAAATTATCGGAAATAAGGGACCTGTTAAGCTTACAACTGGGATCAGTATGTCATCTTCTGGGGCTGAATGATATTGGTTGTGTTGAAGATATTCCTGAGGAATACGATACCCTCGAAGAAAATGCTTCATACAAAGCCTGGTATGTTTTTAACCGGTTTGGTTATGATACCTTTGCCGATGACACAGGTTTGGAAATTAACGCTTTAGGAGGAGAACCGGGAGTCTTTTCAGCACGATATGCAAGTGAACGAAAAGATTCGGAAGAAAACATGAACAAAGTCCTTGAAAAAATGAACCTTGTTACCAATAGGGAGGCTCAATTCAGGACTGTAATCTCATTGGTAATGAACGGAGCAGAAACCCGATTTGAGGGAATAGTGAAAGGGACCATTCTGGATCATAAACGAGGACGTGCTGGATTCGGATACGATCCAATATTCCTGCCTCGTGGGTTCAAAAAAACGTTTGCAGAGATGGATCTTACCGAAAAAAACAGGGTATCACATCGTGCTATTGCATTCCAAAAACTGATACAATACCTGCTCATTGCATAAAATCAATGTCCTGTTTTATACTAAAATCCCTGCAATATCTGTTTTTGAAATATCCACACGGAATCACGGCAAGCTAAACTTTAACCCAGATGATGCGCATTGTCGCCATGTTTGCTTTTCTGTCTCTTTTGACCTTGTTGTCCCCTTTATCAGCACAGATAAAAGTGGGTGAATGGCGGGATCATCTCTCCTATTCCCATGCCACCAGCATTACGGCTTCTTCTACAAAAGTGTATTGTGCAACGGGTGGTGCCTTATTCCTGGTGAATAAGAGTGATCAAAGTATTGAAAAACTGACTAAAATAACAGGCCTGTCCGACATTGGCATCAGCACCATCCGCTATTCACCGGAAAATGAATTGTTGTTTATTGCTTACTCCAATGCAAACATTGATATTATTCGTGGAAACTATATCCACAACATTGCAGACATAAAACGCAAAAACATTACAGGAGTCAAGGGCATCAATCACATTCTTTTTATTGGATCGGATGCATACCTCTCCTGTGGTTTTGGAATCGTCGTTGTAAATCTTGAAAAACGAGAGATTAAAGACACCTATTATATTGGCGATAACGGGGCTCAAACAGAGGTTTATGGCCTTGCTTTTGATGGAAATTTTCTTTACGCAGCAACAAAGGATGGAATTTTAAAAGCTGACATCAACAATCCCAATCTTATCTATTTCAACGCATGGAACCGGATTTCTGACATCCCTGGTTCAACCAGCAGGTTCAATGAAATTATCTCGTTTAACAACCGGATTTTTGTTAACCGGTCAGACGATCAAATGGAAACCGATACCCTGTATATGTACAACGGATCAAGTTGGGATGCATTTGATATCCGATCCGGAATTAAGAACTATTCACTGGAAAGATACCAGGATAAACTTATTATAGCCAGTTACGATCTTCTTCGTATCGTTGATGAAGCCTTTCAAATAGAGCAGGAAATTGATAGTTATGGCTCTTCACCTGCCTCAGGTATGGACGCCCTTCTGGACGAGAATGGGATCTTATGGATCGCTGATTATTATGCAGGCATAATCAAATGTTCAGCTCCCGGGTATTTTGAAAGCATCAAACCCAATGGACCGTTTACTGATGACGTTTTCAATATGACTGTCAATGATGGATCCCTGTATGTGGCAGGAGGGGGTATGAAAATAAATACAGGTGTATTCAATCCCGGGGAAGTATACATTTTTAGGAATGATTCATGGCAATCAATCGTTGATTATTCAGTCAGGGATATCCTGTATGTGCTTTCCGATCCCCTTGATCCAAAACGGTTTTATGCCGGTTCCTGGGGGCATGGTCTGATGGAATATTACAACCGCGAATTGGTGCATCACTATAAAGAATCGGATCCCTCCACCCTTCAAAGTGTAATTCCGGGTGATGATTATATCCGTATCGGTGGTTTGGCATTTGATTCTGATCATAACCTCTGGATAACAAATTCGGGGGTTTCAAGCCCGGTGTCTGTAAAAAAGAGGGATGGATCATGGAAGAGCTTTCCCTATGGAACCTTGATAAATGCTCCAACCATCACCGGGATAATCGTAACCCAACTCGATCACAAATGGCTTGTACTTCCGCGTGGTTTCGGGTTGTTTGCATTCGATAACAACGGTACAATAGATGACGAAAATGACGATCGGTTTCGAAAATTCTCGATCATCGATCAGGATGGCAATACCCTGAATGATGTCTATTCCATTGCTGAAGATCTTGAGGGCGATATCTGGGTTGGTACCAATCAAGGTCCTCTGGTATACTATAATCCGGAAAATATTTTTCTTGAGGGAACGCTTACCGCTCAACGAATAAAGGTTCCACGAAACGATGGAAGCGGTCTGGCAGATTATCTCCTGGGGACAGAGACGATTACCTCCATTGCTGTTGACGGAGCCAATCGCAAGTGGATCGGAACGGCCGATGCCGGAGTTTTCCTTCTGACAGAAGACGGGCTCCAGGAAATTCACCATTTCAATGAATCAAACTCTCCGCTGCTTTCAAATCAAATCGTTTCCATTGCAATTGACCACCTTTCCGGTGAAGTGTTTTTTGGTACCGGGAAAGGTGTTATATCCTTCAGAAGCACTGCTACTGGGGGTGCCGGTGATTTCAGGGATGTGTATGTATTCCCCAATCCGGTGAGGCAGGATTATTCAGGACCCATTACCATCACCGGTCTGGTATCAAACGTAAATGTGAAAATAACGGATATCAGTGGAAACATTGTTTTCGAGACAACCTCTCTGGGAGGACAAGCCATCTGGGATGGCCGGAATTTTTCCGGAGAACGCGTACACTCGGGCGTTTACCTCATTCTCTGTACCAACGAAGACGGATCAAAAACCCATATAACCAAGCTTCTTTTTCTCCACTAATCTGTAATCAGGCTGGAGATTCGTTCGATCTGCTTCTGCTTGTTAACTTCCCTCAGGCTACGGGCTGTTTTGGTAAAATATTGGTGTCCGGATATAAACTTCACCTGCAATTTATTCCAATCGTTAAGACTCCCGATCTTATTCTGCTCATTCAGCTCCTGATAGAGGGTGTTTGAGACCGGGATAAAATCGCTTCGACCCAGGTAATCAAGGTCAGAATCACAAATGATTGCTTCCAGCAGGTTCTGGGGTTTCGGTGGAAGTTTTGTTGACATGATGATTTGGCAGATGAGTTCGATCTGCTCCGGATTATAGTTGTACTTGGGTAACATCTCCCTGGCAAGCAATGTACCCTGATACTCGTGCGTATCATAATCAACGGTATGACCGGCATCGTGGAACAAACCTGCCGTTTTTAACAGCAGTATCTCCTCATCCGAAACACCTTCACCCCATCCGATCAATTCAACTTCTGTTACTACATCAACGGTGTGTTTTACATTGTGGTAGTAAAGGTAAGCCGGTAATTCTTTTTCCAGTTTATCCAATATGATCTCCTGAATATCAGTAAACTGGATCAGCCCGAATTTTATCCAGAAGGCTTTGTTTGGTGTAATACCATCCCCTCCTTCAGAAAATTCCGGTTTCAATCCTTTTACCGAATACATATCAAGATCGGCTTTATACTTTACCGGCATTTTGCCATAGTACTCACACACAAAAAATTCTTTTACCAGCTCGTAGGTCATTACGGAAATGATGATCTTACCTGTTTCAGAAGTGGATTCGATCCGGGTGGCTGTATTTACCGTGTCCCCCTTGATATCATATGAGATTTTCTTTTTGCCGGCAACCGCGGCAGTCACCGGGCCAGTGTGAACACCCAGCTTCAGTTCCCAAACCTGGCCGGCCTTCGGATTGGTTTTCTTTCGGACCTTCTTGAGGTATTCCTGCATTTCCAATGCAGCCATAACGACATCAATGGGGTTGGTGATGTTTTTAACGGGAATACCTCCTGCACACATATAGGAATCACCAATGGTTTTGATTTTTTCAATGTTGTATTTTTCTACGATCGAGTCAAACTGAAAAAAGATCCCATCCAACTCATCCATCAGGGCTTCTGAATCCATTTCACTGGATATGCGATTGAAACCATGAATATCAGCAAACAGAACAGTTGCCATTTTAAACTTCATGGAGGAAGGTCGGCTTTCAATTTTACCTTCCAGATCACGTTGTTCAGGGGTAAGCGTATCAAGTAACGCCTTCCTTTTCTCCAGATCCTGGGTCAGTTTTTCATTCTCCTTTAATAGCACCTTTACCTGATTTTCCAGATCCTGATTCTGTTTTGCCAGTTTGGCAATTCGTTTTACCAGTTCGCTTTCCTTATTTTTATCCATAGTCGTCCTTGTTTGATGTAAAAATACACCTTTAATTTATATAAATTTGTTGTGTTTTAAAAATTGAGTTAATTGAATTCCCACCCGGTATGCTTTCAAAAACTAAAGGAATTGTTTTGCATCATATAAAATTCTCCGAATCCAGTGTCATTGCTACCATATACACGGAAGATTACGGGCGGAGATCTTTCATGATAAACCGTGTCAGGGGCAGGGGAACAGCTGAGAAGGTAAATATTCTTCAACCACTCTTCATCCTTGATATGGATATATATTTTCGACCAAACCGCGATATCCAACGGGTGAAGGAAATGAAAAACCTGATTGCGTTCAACTCCATCCCTTACCAGGTTGTCAAGAGTACGCTTGCCCTGTTTATTGCTGAAGTATTGTACAAATCGATCCGGGAAGAAGAAAGCAACAAAGAGCTTTTTGAATTCCTGTTCCATACCATCCAGCTTCTGGATATGGCGGAAAGCGGTACTGCCAATTTTCACATCATGTTTCTGCTTCAGCTTACAAAATATTTGGGATTCTATCCGGAGAAATCCCATAGTAAGGGGAACCCAATTTTTGACCTCCGGAACGGAATATTTATTCCTGCTGTTCCCTTTCATCCGGATTATATGAGACCCAATATGAGCAACGACCTGAACAATGCATTGCAGCTAAATTCAAACAATCTCAATGAGTGGAAGATATCATCCGGAAAACGATACCATTTGCTGGAAAAAATAATCGAGTATTATCAGATTCATGTCA
>CAYZVJ010000066.1:0-18415 GCA_964481765.1 uncultured Rikenellaceae bacterium
GCCATGTGATGCTGGCTGAATGGGACCTGGATGAACACCGGCATATTTTTACCATCAAAGCCGACCGGTTTCTGCGTAACATGGTTCGTGCAATCGTGGGTACCCTGTTGGATGTTGGATACGATAGACTTTGCCTGTCCGAGTTCAAGCAGATCATTGAACGAAAAGACCGCTCAGCTGCCGGGGCATCCGTCCCGGCATGCGGACTGTACCTCGAGGATGTGGAATATCCGGAGGATATTTTTCTTCCCGATTGAAATGAATCAAATAGGGATAAATTGTTTCAATTTGAAAATTCCACCATTAACATTTAGCCTTTTACTATTAACTATTAACCACACAACGGTTATCAAATTGTTCATCTTACCCACTTGATTTTTTATGCCAACTTATTACATTTAACTTAAATTCTGTAAGCAAATAAAATTCAATAACCATGAAACGAATCCACCTTACTTTTATCTTTGTACTTTTATCTTTTATCTTCCTGAGCAAGGCACTTGCTCAGGCACCACAAGCCTTTAATTACCAGGCGGTAGCCCGGGATGACGGAGGGGAATTGCTCGCTTCACAGACGATCGATGTAAAGATCGGTATCCGTTCAGGGAGCGGGAGCGGAACGCTGGTATGGGAAGAGACCCATACGGTAATGACCAATGAGTTCGGACTCTTTACCCTGATGATCGGTGATCCTGAGGCACAGCAGGGATCGGGGTACGTAGCGACCTTCAGTGAGATCGAATGGAGCACCGGGGCACACTTTCTGGAAGTATCGATAAAAGTGGATGCTACCTTTATCCCAATGGGCACTTCGGAACTCCTGTCCGTTCCGTTTGCCCTGTTTGCGGAAGAGGGGAATGAAGGACCCATGGGACCGACAGGACCCACCGGGCCACAGGGTTTGAAAGGGGATAAAGGAGATAAGGGAGATAAAGGGGACCCGGGAGATCCGGCAACGGATGACCAGGACCTTCACCTGTCGGGCAATATCCTGACCATCGATAACGGGGTGAATAATATTGACCTGAGCTATTACCTTGACAATACCGATAACCAGGGATTAAACCTGGCAGGAGATGTCCTGACCATCGAAGGCGGATCGGGACTGATCGACCTGTCACTCTATGGCGATGATGCCGATGCCGATCCTGGAAACGAATTACAGGATTTGTCATTATCCGGCAACATACTCAGTCTGACCGATGACGCAACAACGGTTGACCTGTCACCTTACCTGGATGATTCTAATCCATGGAGCAAAGTGGACAACGAGATCTATTACAATGCAGGAAATGTTGGCATCGGAACCGGCTCTCCGCAGGGAAAGCTGGAAGTGCAGGGAGACGGTATGGAACTTCCCGATGAACCCCTGTTCGAAGTGAAACGAAAGGATGGACAAAGCGTGTTTGCAGTTTATCCTGAAGGTGTAAGAATTTACGTTGAAGAATCCGAAACAAAAGGAACAAAAGGAGGCTTTGCCGTGGGTGGATTCAATCCGGCAACAAAAGCAATTACCAACGAATACCTGCGTGTCACACCCGACAGCGTCCGGGTGTATTTGAACGACGACGGTACAAAAGGTACAAAAGGAGGTTTTGCCATAGGAGGTTATAACCCTGCAACAAAACAGAATGGTGTACAGGATTACCTCGTTATCGCACCGGATAGTGCAAGAATTTATGTAAAGGATGATTTGGGAACGAAAGGGACAAAGGGAGGTTTTGCGGTGGGTGGTTTCAGTCCTTCAAAAGGAGAAGCAACCAATTTTATGGACATTACTCCAAAAAACTATTTCATTGGTCATGAAACCGGTACAAAAACCACAGAAAGTGCACTATTTAATTCTGTTATGGGGTACAAGGCTGCAAGGAACCTGTCATCAGGGGTGAATAATACAGTGATCGGTTATCTTGCCGACAGCTCCCTTACCAGTGGCAGCAACAACATCGTTATAGGAGCTTCAGCTGGCCGTAATCTGACAACCGGAAGCCATAATACGTTAATCGGATATGGAGCCGGACTGAATCATACAAGCCAGACATACAATGTAATGATCGGAACCACAGCAGGATATAATGTAACCGGTTCTTTCAATACGTTTATGGGAATAAACGCAGGATATAAAATAAAAGCAGGTACGAACAATACGTTCCTTGGCACGAATGCCGGTGCAATGCTTGAAGAGGGCAACGGTAACACGATCATCGGTATTGATGCCGGAAGAAGCGGAGCCTGGGATCCCGGCACATACCATGCCGGCTTTTCAACTTCAAACAACACAATCGTTGGAAATAAAGCGGGTTATAATCTTAACTCAGGTAATGGCAATGTCTTTATTGGCTACGAAGCCGGTTATGGAGAGACAGGCACTGAATCTGTTCCTGCAAACAATAAGTTATATGTTGCCAACTCCAGTTCCAACCCTCCCTTACTGTATGGTGATTTCTCCACTAAAAAATTAGGCATCAATACGACAACCATTGATAAAACATTTAATGTGGGGGGTGATGCATATATATCCGGTAACCTGTCAGCCGGTTCAATATCGGCTCCTGTCACAGGCAATGTTACAGGTGATCTGACAGGAAATGTTACGGGTGATGTGGCAGGTAATCTGACCGGAAATGTAACGGGTAACGTAACAGGAAATGTTAACGGTGTTGAAACGGGTAAGGTATACCTTACTGAAACAGGTCTTGTGCTATCCACTGCTTCAGGTACGTTCCAGTTAATTTGGTATATTGATGAGCCTGGTACGCTTGTCATCAGAAACCAGAATGAAAATCATCCATGCAGTTATTGGTACAAAGTCTATATACCGGAAAGTCCTCCCGAAGAGAAGCACGGGATGATTGAATCAGAGACATATGTGGCCATTGAATCAATAGATATTGATGGAGCAAGTTTTGAGATCCATTTTGGCCAGTCGCATAGCGATGCCGGATTCTGTTCCGTCTGGTTGCAGTATTATAAAGGTACCCTTGCCGGACATTATATAAGTCATTCGTGGTAATGCATTCATCCACCTTTGATTCAAAATCATTCAACTGGATTCAATCACATGCCGCAGTAAATCAAAGTCATGCTGAGCTCGTTTTGTCAGCTTTCCCCTGCTGAACACAAGAACGGAACGCCAGAAAATGTTTTTCCCTATCACCCTGTAGGTACTTGTTATTTCCGTTTTCATTTCCATTGGAGTGAACTGGTTCACATTTTCAATGGACATGAGATCATGTTGTATACGCACAGAGAAAAGATCATTCCATCTGAAATCGACAACCTCCTCCTTCAGCGTAACCTCCCTCCCATTCATTTCCAGTATCAGGTTAAAGATACTTCCCGGGAAATTGGGCATGCCTCTGACCAGTTCAATCTTTTTAAACCCGGTAAGCCATTGATCCATTTTGGAACCATCGATAAAGACCATGAACGCTCTGTCAACCGGACAGTCGACTACTATTTTACTCTCATATTGTATGGAAGGTTTTATCAATCCAATTGAAAAAAACAGAACCGGAATGACAAGCAATGACAGGATAATCCAAATAATCTTTTTCATATAAACAAATATAGACCAATCGACAAACATTTCAAAAACGGGTTTTTTCCTACCCGTTCCAGATCTCCCAGGATCGTTCAGCCTGCAATTCAAACATTTTTCTTCCGTTGACGGCAGTTGCCCCTGCTTCCCTGCCCTTTCGAAGGAACACCGTCACTTCGGGGTTGTACACAAGGTCATAGAGTAGATGGTCTTCAGTTAATCCATCATACGGTATATCCGGGAACCGTTCGATCTCCGGGTACATGCCCACGGGTGTGGCATTGATAATGATCCGGTACTCCCTGACAATGCCGGGATTCAGGTCATCGTATGAAACCTGGTTTCCGGATGAGGGATTCCTGGAAACAGAAACAGGCTCTATTCCCAGATCATTCAGGACATACAGCACTGCTTCGGATGCACCACCTGTTCCAAGCACCAGTGCTTTCTTCTCTGTTCTCCCGAGGTAAGGGATAAGTGATTCCCTGAACCCGTGAACATCTGTATTGTATCCGGCAAGGAAGGGATGCATATCCGACCGCAGTATTTTAATCGCATTCACCGCACCAACAATCCCAGACAGTTCATCCATTGAATCGAGGTATTCGACCACCGGTTTTTTGTAGGGAATGGTCACATTCAAGCCTGCCATGGAAGGGTGTTGATCAAGCAGCGAGGGCAGCATATCGATGGAATCCAGCGGAAAATTTTCGTACCGGGCATTCACAATAGATTCCCTTTGAAACTTTTCCTCGAAATATTGCCTGGAAAGGGAATGTGACAGTGGCTTTCCAATGAGTCCGTATAACCTCGGTTTTTTCAATAATTATTGCTGTATTTGATTATTCAGCCGTTCCTTTCTTTTCGGCTGCCATCATTTCGATCAGTAAGATGCTTATAATTCCGATGATCATCAAGCCCACGGCAATCAACACCTCCATTGTAATGGTTTCCGGCAGTACCCTTTCATAGCCCTGAACAATTGGTTCCCCGTTAATTTTATACAGGATATTTCCGAGTTCATCTGTCCGGTATATGTTTTCCTTCCAGGGCCATAGTATGCCCAGTGATCCGAGGATAAAGCCGGTAAGCAGGGAGATCGTAAGGTCTTTAAATTTCCTGAAAATCCAGGAGAGCAAATGGGAGAATGCGATCAGGCCAATGATGGCTCCCAGAATTACAGGTCCCAGAATTTTTGCATCCAGATCATTCACCCCTTTGATAAAAACCAGTTCGTAGTTTCCCATCAGGATCAAGACAAATGAGCCGGATAATCCGGGCAGGATCATGCTGCAGATTGCAACAATTCCACACAGGAACAGGTAATAGAAATCTCCATTTGGAGTAGCCGGGGTTAGCAGTGTAATCGCCAGTGCAACAAGTGTACCAAGTATAAAGATAATGATCACACCTACGGTGATTTTCCCTACCCTCCTTCCTACAAAATAGACAGAAGCCAGGATTAAACCGAAAAAATAGGACCAGATATAGATCGGGTAGTTCTCAAAAAGAAAACCGAGCAATTTGGCAAGGGTGAAAATACTGACGGCTATACCAAGAAACACGGCAAACAGAAAATCAAGGTTCACATGTTCTGCAAATCGCTTCACCTTACCCGAAAACAGGAATTTAAGGGCAACCAGATCGAACGATTTAATGGAATGAATTAATTTTTCAAATATTCCTGTAATCAGTGCAATGGTACCTCCGGAAACACCCGGGATAACGTTTGCCGCTCCCATGCCGACACCTTTAAAAAAGAGACCAATATATTCCCTCATTGGCAAATGGTATAGTCCTATTGAGATGATTAATGGGTGTTTACAGGAATTCGGTTAATGCTTCAGTTCCTCCGGTAAGAATTCATAAAAGGTGTCGCCCCGCAATCCGAGCCGCAACGTTTCCAGCGAAACAACTTCACCGGGAGCGATATTCCCCAGGTTTACGTTGGCACCCAGCAATTTAATAAACCAGGCTTGCTGATTTTTAATGGGCGCTTCCCAGATAACATTTTCAATCTGTACCTGTTTTACGATATCATCGATCAATGTTGTATTTGCTGAACCATCCGGGTTGTATATACCGACAGTACCACTTTCTCTTGCTTCAGCAATCACTTTCCATGAACCGGCATCAATTTCAGCTTTCATCATGGCAACCCAAAGGTTTGGAGGAAAAATTACATCTGCCTGTTTTGAACCGACTTCAGAGAGAACCGTAACCTCCTGGGCCAGCTTCTCGATATAGGAAAGTTTATCCGTATGAGGGATGATCATGGAGCCATCGGAGACTTCTACCATGTCAAGACTGTATTTGTCAATCAGCTTCCGGTATTCATCAAACATATTCCGGATGATGAAGAGTTCAAAGAGCGTTCCTCCGAAATAGCACCGGAGGTTCCCTTCTTTATAGATCCGGATTTTTTCTTTCAGATTGTGGGTTATCAGTGCCGTACCAAAGCCAAATTTTACCACATCGGTGAACTCTCCGGAGGAAGACACGAAATTCTCTGCTTCTCTCACGCTTAATCCTTTGTCCATCATCATGGTTATTCCTTTCTCCCGTGGTTTCGGGTCCCTGTCAGGTAGGTGTGGAATCTGCTCAATCATTTTTGTTTGTTTTTAAATTCGTGAATAAAACGCGTTAATTTTCGGTCTTTTTCACCTGACGGATACCAGGAGAACAGTTCGACGTGCTTATGATAATTTATCTCCAGGGCCCTGGTAAGGCAGCTGTATGCCTCTTTGTCGTTTGAGAGAAGAAAATGGCATGCCGAGGTTCTGAAAATCAGCCCTGCATGGTCAGGCAAATTGCTGCTGGCTTTATCAAGAATGGAAAGGGTATCGAGCACTCTTCCCGATTTAATCAGCAGATCACCATACTCTATCCAGGTGTAGTAATCATAGGGATCCAGGGTTAAGGCTTCTTTGAATGCTTCCTCTGCTTTGCCCAACTCCCTGGTGGCTTCCAGAGCCATGGCAAGAGCAATCCAGTAATCGGGATCATCTTTATCCAGTTCAATGGCTTTTCTGAGATAATAGAGGCTGTCTTCAGCCAGGTTCTCTTTTAGAAACAACTTACCCAATCCATACCAGGGTTCGGGAAAATCGGAATCAACCTGCAGTGCTTTCCGGAAATATTTAATTGCATTTATGGTATCGTTCAGGCTTTCGTAACATTCGGCTATGTATGTTAATGCCTCACTGCTCTCTTCATCAATCTTCATGTACTCAAGGTAGGAATCAATTGCTTCCTTGTACCGTTCGAGGTTTGCCAGGATATTCCCTTTGTTGAAGTGTGCAAATGCATTCTGATCATTGATTGCCAGTGCAAAATCATAGGCTTCGATTGATTTGGCAAAATCACCATTCTTATTGTAGATAATACCCAGATTATACCAGACATTATCCGAATAGGGTTCTATATCAAGGTATTTTATATAGAACTGGATGCTTTTATCCAACTTGTTGAGCTTGTTATAGCAAAATCCCATTTCATAAAGCACAGCTGTGTTTGCAGGACTGGATTGATAGGCAGATTTCAGGTATTTCAGTGCTTCCCGGTAGTGACCAAGGTATTCAAATGAGAGCACGATATCCATTAACAGGTCTTCTTTATTCTCAGGATCGAGTGCCAGTGCCTGGTCGAAATTTTTCCGCGCACCTTCAATATCCCCCATCAGGCTCAGTGCGCTGCCTTTCATTGCAAATATTTCATAATTGGTTGAATCCAGCGCCTCCAGGCGTTCCAGAATTTGCATGGACTGAAGGGCTTCACCTTTATCTACCAAAACCTGCGCTTTTTTCAGCTGGATCGGGATGGAAGTAGGATGTTGTTGAGAAGCAAGATAAGCCGCTTCGTAGGCATGGGTTGACTCATTGGACTCAATATAGTAATCGATGATATTCTCAAATTCGTACACATCGAAGAAATACAAGGTTTTGTTTTTCTTCATCTTCTCATACCGCCGGACCACCTTAAGAATCTCTTCTTTTTCAAATATTGAATCTCTGTCGTCGTTCATGGCTTTTCATTCATGCTGTAAAATTACGAATTATTATCATACTGCTTTTTAAAAAAAAATTAATTTTACGCACCTGGCATATGGATACCGCACTTATACTGATATTGATCGTACTCTTTCTGGCTGCTCTTACACGGTCAACCTTCGGTTTTGGTGATGCCCTGGTGGGTATGCCCCTGCTTGCAATCATCGCAGGGATACACATTGCAACTCCTGTCATTCAAATGTTTGGCACCACGATTGCCATTTCCATTCTGATAAGAGAATGGAAGCAAGTCGATCTGAAAAGTGCCTGGAAACTCATTGTCTCATCCCTCATTGGCATACCCATAGGACTCTATTACCTGAGCGAGGTAAATGAGAACGTGGTAAAATTTATCCTGGCAGTTATCATCATACTTTTTGCACTCTACCAGCTTACCAGGCCAAGGATGATCAGATTAAAAAATGACCGGTTTGCCCTGCTTTTCGGATTGCTTGGCGGAATACTTGGAGGAGCATACAACACAAACGGTCCACCGGTAATTTTCTATGGAACGTTGCGGGAATGGGATCCCGTGCGATTCAGGGCAACCCTCCAGGGCTATTTCCTTCCAACGGGTATCGGAATTTTAACCGGCCATTTCATTGCCGGGTTCTGGACTCCAACGGTAATCCGGTATTATCTGACAGGGCTACCGGTGGTTATTGTAGCTATCCTGCTTGGAAGTTATTTAAACAAACGGGTTCCAAAAGAAAAGTTTGTGCGTTATGTCTACCTCGTATTGATTGTGCTTGGGGTATTCCTTCTTGTTGATGTATTCAGATAACAGTGAATCATCAGTTGTTGCGTGCACTGTCTCGATGAAACAGAATTCCCGTGGAGGTATCCAGTTCCGAAAACCGTTGTATGATCCCCTCTTTCTTTTCAGAAAGTTCTTCAACCAGTTTCGGATTATTTTTCAGGTTGCCCGAAAGGTTTGAATAGAGAATATGCAGTTTCTCTGAAAAAAGCTCTCCCTGTTTTGATAGCCTGTTCGATATACTGCCCTCTTCAATTTTCATGCAGATATCGGTTAATCCATAATAGGCATCATTGAACTCAAGCAGCTGCCTGGCAATGTCTTTACCGAAAAGTGCAAGAAGGGCTTTATAGAGTGACAGATCCGGATCGTACGCATTGTTATTCCATTCAAAATCAGCAACTGTGGTATATTTTATCTTATAGAATTCACTGGAAGCGGAGCCGTTAACATACATGTGTGGACCATCAACATACTGGTAGAAATTTTCAGGCACGTAGACATCGTACGGTTCAAACAGGTTACACATACGGACTTTCCCGGGATAGAGGGCAGCATACCCCCCATAATCAGATTCCAGTGCCCTGGCATATAATGTATTGTCCCAGATCATTGGTTTGCGCCCGATCAGTCCTGTGTATTTTTCAAAATCAATTTTATCATAGGATAGGGATCTGACTGTTGATCCAGTCCAGATGATGGAGATGTCTTCCGGAATCGCCGGCATCAGTTCTTTGAAATAGCACTCCGCCCTTCCCATGCTGCGGTCAATAAATTCATTCAAATACCAGGGAGGACAGAACTCAAATCGTGTTCGCGGATAATTCATCTCCACCCATTGGTAAAGGGAATTGATCATGTATTCATGTGCATGCTGCAGGTTTCCAAAAGCCTTTCTATCCTCTTCTGTATAGAGGGTATAGAGTTTTCGTGAACCGTTTTCATGGGGAACAAAGTCATCTGCCATCAGCATAATCGTTGTGGCACCTGCATCCAATCCACGCTTGAATGCCTGTTTCAGCTTTTCCATGCTTCCCGGATCACTGTGGGTCCAGGCATACCTGAGATCATGAGGGATCGAATCAACATGCATTTCATAGTTAAGGTGATAATAGGGATTGATCATGATTGCCAGGTCAATAGCTCCGTTTCTTCGACACGCCTCACCGATCATCGTAACACCCTGCTTATAGAGGTCGTCAGGATTATACCACTCTTTCCTGCCCCTGGTCTGACCGTACCCGATGTATGCTTTATTAAGCTTCATCAGGCTCATGCGATCAATATTATCCATATCATTGTTCAATGCTGCTTCATCCTGCCAGGAATCGAACAGGTACGATCGTCCCAAAAAATCCGGGTAGTCGGATATGGACACCCCATGAAACTGCTGGTTTTCTGTATCAAATAATTGCAATGCAGTTGTTGAGGCATAATAATCACCTTCAGGGTCGCTTCCAACCAGAAAAATAACCGGTGTATTGCCCTGCAATACATCCACCAGGTACGATTGAGGTTTTCCATCAGGGATGCTTACACTGAGCTGCTCAGATGATCGGTAATAGAGATCCGTCTTTCCAACATTGAATACTGCTGAATAATCATCCAGGTTTGGTGGGGTATATCGGGAGACAGACACCTGGATTGAGTCATTTTCCTCCATTTTTTCTCTGATCAATCCGGCAGCCTTGAGGGTTAACACGGAAGGATTGGGCGGGATAATGATCAGTGGATCTTTTTTTACCGCGACGCCAGCTCCGGAATAGGTTATAACCTTCCCTTTCCGGATCTGTTTTGGTGTGGGTAAAATGAGATCAGCCCGGGAGAATGTCGAATCAAAAAAAGGTGTGACTCGTTCAAGGGTTGTAAAATTCCATTTCGAAAAACGATAATTCACGTTGTCAACCCACATGGTACCGGTGCCTTTAAGCCCAAAAAAGATCCTTACAAATTGTGCATTGTCGGGGATATCTCCTTCCGAAAAGGGATAATTGTATGTTCTGCCCCTTACGTTCCCATAGCCGAAGGTGTCAATAAACCAGAAGTTTGAAAAAGGGTACCCCTTGAACGAATTATCGAGAAATTCATCCAGGTAGGGATAATATTGTTTTCCATCAACCTCAATTTTATTCTTATCGTAGAAAAGGATCCGGATGTTTACTGCATCATGCAGTTTGGTCCCCAGACGGGATTGATTGGGATGAATGCCTTCCAGACGTATATCGAAGGTAAAAAGATAATTTCCGGGAATAACCTTAATGAAATCACTGATTATCCCCTCCCCTGTTTCATCCATTTCACCGGATTTTCCCCTGTGAATTTTAATGGCATGGGTTCCCTGTGTGACTTCATTGACCGCGTATATATCATTTGAAAGGTCAACCCACTCCACATGTTCACCCACTCTGGTCCAGCCCCTGACAAAAAAAGCGTTGTCCTCTCCCTCTTCGAAGAAAAATTTGCCGGTTTCGAAAGATGGATTAAACACCAGGTTACCTTTGTGTAACTGATTCAAACGAATGTGATAAGGAATCGTCATGGGATCCATACTTGACCAGAGTGCCTGGTTCCTGATCGATTTCTCTCGCTCAATGCACCCGGTAATGATGATCATGGAAACAATGACAAACAAGGCCTGGAAGAAACGTTTACTAAACGATACAGAATTCATGACATACAGTGATCTATGACAATTTATACTACTTCCCGGAACAGGGAAAAAACGGCAAACAAGTTATGCATTTCCGATCAGATTTCAAACAAGCCGGTGATCCGGGCTTTGAATTTGTTCTTTATCTTTTTCGCAGAAGGATTGTATTATTTTTCAGGGTTTTAACTTTACAAACGCAACCATTCATCCAGAATTTGCATCTCTAATACAATGATAAGGAGAATACCCGTTACCCCCTAATATATTTACCCTAAAATTAACCTAAATTTTAGTGGAGGAAACCAGGTCCGTTCGGTCCTGGTTTCTTTTTAGAAGCAACTTGAGAACATCAAGCGTAGATGGCTTTTTTTGCAGCCAGCAAGGTGTTTTTCAGAAGAGCTACTCGTGTCATGGGTCCTACACCTCCTGGCACGGGTGTGATAAAACTGGTTTTTGGAGACACTTCATCGAATTTTACATCACCGATCAGTTTCCAACCGGATTTGGTTTTGTCGGAAGGGACCCGCGTAATACCAACGTCGATAACCACTGCTCCTTCCTTTACCATATTCGCCGTTAAGAATCCAGCCTGCCCCATAGCTGCAATCACGATATCTGCACTCCGTGCTATTTCATCAATATTCTTTGTCTTGCTGTGGCAGACAGTAACCGTTGCATTCCCGGGATACCGTTTTTGGGAGAGCAAGATGCTCATCGGTTTGCCTACGATATTGCTTCTCCCGATTACCACACAGGATTTACCCACTGTATCTATCTTGTACCGCTCGATGAGTTCCAGTATACCGGCGGGTGTTGCTGAGATATAAGAAGGCAGGCCAATGACCATGCGTCCGACATTTACCGGATGAAATCCATCCACATCTTTCCGTGGATCGATCTTTTCGATGACCTTCTGTTCCGAAATGTGATCAGGAAGCGGAAGCTGAACGATCAATCCGTCGATATGGTCATCCCGGTTTATTTCATCGATCTTATCCAGTAGTTCTTTTTCAGTAAGCTGTTCTTCATATTGAAAAAGGGAGGATTCGATGCCAACCTGGGAACAATCTTTCTGTTTATAGGCGACGTATGTTTCGCTGGCCCCGTCATGTCCGACAAGAATAGCAGCAAGGTGCGGGATTTTTCCACCCTGCTTTTTGATGGAATTAACCTCTTCAGCAATTTCAGCCTTGACCTGTTCAGCAATTACTTTTCCTTCAATGAGTTGGTACATAATAATTTATTTTAGCGAATGGAGATTTATTACCGTTTCATGCCCTGCATATTTCTCATCATTCTGGCCATGTTTTTCCCACCGGACATCATCTTCATCATCTTTCTGGTTTCATCAAACTGTTTAACCAACCGGTTTACTTCCTGGATGGTTGTTCCGCTTCCGTTGGCAATCCGCTTCCTCCTGCTTCCATTCAGGAGTACGGGATTGTCCCGTTCTTCAGGAGTCATGGAGGAAATGATGGCTTCAATGCCTTTGAAGGCATCATCATCAATATCCAGGTTTTTCATTGCTTTCCCCACTCCGGGGATCATCGATGCCAGATCCTTCACATTTCCCATCTTTTTAATTTGCTGAATCTGGGAGATAAAGTCATTAAAATTAAATTGATCCTTTGCTATCTTCTTCTGAATTTTCCTGGCTTCCTCAACATCGAACTGCTCCTGTGCCTTTTCAACCAGTGATACAATATCACCCATGCCCAGTATACGATCAGCCATTCGTTCGGGGTGAAAAACATCCAGTGCATCCATTTTTTCACCCGAGCCGACGAATTTTATGGGTTTATTGACGACAGACCGTATGGATAATGCTGCTCCCCCACGGGTATCGCCGTCTAATTTAGTAAGAACAACTCCTTCAAAATCGAGCCGGTCGTTGAACTCCCTGGCTGTGTTCACAGCATCCTGGCCAGTCATTGCATCCACAACAAATAGGGTTTCCTGCGGGTCGATCGCTTTTTTGATCGATGCAATCTCGTTCATCATCTCTTCATCAATGGCAAGCCTTCCGGCTGTGTCAATGATCACCACATCGTTCCCCTGTCTTTTTGCAAATTTGACAGACTCCTGGGTGATCCTTACAGGGTTTTGATTTCCTTCTTCCGTATATACCTCAACACCGATCTGCTCTCCCAGAACTTTCAGCTGGTCGATAGCAGCCGGTCTGTAAACGTCCCCTGCTACAAGGATCGGATTTTTTCCTTTTTTATTTTTGAGCAGGAAGGCAAGTTTAGCGGCAAATGTTGTCTTTCCGGAACCCTGTAACCCGGCAACAAGAACAATGGCAGGATTTCCTTTGAGGTTAATATCCTCCATGCTGCCCCCCATGAGAAGGGCGAGTTCATCGTGAACGATCTTTACGATCATTTGCCCCGGCTTAACTGAAGAGAGAACATCCTCTCCGAGAGCCTTCTCTTTTACCGTATCTGTAAATGATTTGGCGATCTTGTAGTTCACATCCGCATCAAGCAGAGCCCTTCGAACCTCCTTCAGGGTTTCTGCCACATTGATCTCTGTAATCCGCCCTTCACCTTTCAGCAGTTTAAACGACCGTTCCAGTCGGTCTGTCAAATTCTCAAACATATCTTACGGTTGGTTTTCGTTGGCACAAAAATAAATAAAAATCCCTTTCCTCCGGGAAGCTCCCCGGCAAAATCAAGTGAACCGTTGAAAAATCGAACAGGTACGCTCAATGATATACCTCACGCTACATCCTGTCAGGCATTTCAATACCCAGCAGCCCCATGGCTGAATGAAGGATATTGCCTGTGGTTTCAGAAAGGATTATTCGCAGGTTCCGGAGATCGTTATCCGGCTCTTTTAAAATCGGGAAATCGTGATAAAACTGATTGAATTCACGTGCAGTCTCGTAACAAAAGTTGGCGATTAAGCCCGGGTTATATGTCTCTGCCGACTCACCAACAACATGAGGAAAATCTTCCAGTAGCTTGATCAGCTCAATTTCCTTGGAAGGAGGATCCGCTTCCTTACTCAGATGGCAATCATCCAGCATCCCGGATTCTCTTGCCTTCTTCAGTAAGGATTGAATCCGGGTGTACGTATATTGTACGAATGGGCCCGTATTTCCATTGAAATCAATGGATTCCTCAGGATTAAATGTCATGTTCTTTTTGGGATCAACTTTCAGGATAAAATATTTTAATGCACCCAACCCGATCATTCTGTAAATCTTCTGTTTCTCTTCCGCCTGGTATCCATCCAGCTTTCCCAGTTTTTTTGACATCCCCCGTGCAGTATCGATCATTTCCTGAATGAGATCATCCGCATCAACAACTGTTCCTTCCCTTGACTTCATCTTACCATATGGAAGTTCAACCATACCATAGGATAAATGGTACAGATCCTTTGCCCATGAGTAGCCAATTTTTGAAAGTAATAATGTGAGAACCTGGAAGTGATAGTTCTGCTCATTGCCTACGACATAGATGTGTTTGTTGAATTGATACTCCTTGTATCGTAATACTGCAGTACCGAGGTCCTGGGTGATGTAAACGGCTGTACCATCGGACCGAAGGAGAATTTTCTCATCCAGCCCGTCTGAGGTAAGGTCAGCCCAGACTGATCCATCCGGTTTTTTTTCAAGGATTCCCTTCCCGAGAGCATCCAGAACAATTTTTCTCCCCAGTTTGAAGGTATCGGACTCATAATATATCTTATCGAACCAGACACCAAGGGCATTATAGGTTACATCAAATCCATCATACACCCACTGGTTCATCATCTTCCAGATGTTGACCGTCTCCTGATCATCCGCCTCCCACTTTCTCAACATCTCCCGGGCTTCATCCATCAGGGGAGCCTTCACCCGTGCTTCCTCCAATGATTCACCGGGCTGTGCAAGCTTTTCAACCTGTTTTTTAAGTTCCTGCTCAAACATGACATAAAAATCACCAACCAGGTGATCCCCTTTTTTGCCGGACGATTCAGGATTAATATCCTTTCCCCATTTTTGCCATGCCAGCATGGATTTGCAAATGTGTATGCCCCGGTCATTTACAATATTTACCCTGACAACACGGTTTCCTGCTGCCTCAAGGATCTCAGACATGGAATGTCCCAGCAGGTTGTTCCGGATATGCCCGAGATGTAATGGCTTGTTGGTGTTTGGGGATGAGAATTCTACAAGCACAGTTTTTGAATCGCCGGTACTCTCCTTTCGCCCAAAATTCTTTGCAGTAATAGTGCTTTTAAAAATAGCCAGCCAGTACTCCTTCGAAAGCTCAAAATTCAAATACCCTTTGACCACATTGTAATTTTGAATCTCCGATACCTTACCCTTCAGGAAATTACCAATCTCTGCTCCGGCTGCTTCAGGAACTTTCCTTATCAGTTTCAACAGGGGAAACAGCACAAGGGTATAATCACCCCGGTGTTCCTTGCGGGTCTTTTGGATAAGAATTTCTTCTTCAGCAACAATGACCGAATATAATTGGGATAAAGCTTCTGCAACTTCTTTGACTAACCTGTTTTCCATACCGGTATATATTTCTCCCCTTTATTCATGTTGATCCTCCTGAAAGCCATAAAGATAATATATTATGAACAATAGAGAGAGCTATAATACAATAGTTTATACAGATCGAACAACAGGAGGTTCGGTCCGGATGAGACCAGTCTTCTCTTGGTCCATCCTGACAGTTTTCGGGTAACCGATAGCGGGAGAGGCAGCAGACCGGTTCTTTTCAACCGGTAAAAAACCCTCAGCAGCCTGACCTGGCTGATGAATTCCCTGTTTTCTTTATGCAGCATTGTCAGATGATACAAATTGTTCAACCCGGCTGTTGTTTTCTCGATATACAGATGGTCCGGTTCCAATCCAAGATGAAGCAATGGATTTTCGACGTGAAGCACCTTAACTCCATGCTTTGCCAGTTCATATCCAAAAAGGGTATCCTCATGTCCGTATTGCTTCAACTTTTCATCAAACTGAATGCTTAGGAACAGATCCTTATCGATCATGAAGTTGAATCCCGAAACCCCGGCATTCGGTTTTTTATTTCTTCTTTTTGCACTTAATGATTCCCTGGTTTTGCCATATTTCCAACGAAAGAGGAGTTCCTTCTTTTCCGGAGGGGCAAGTTGATACGTCGTTCCTCCACAGACAACCACACCCTTTTTCAGGTAATTCAGGTAATGATTAAGGTACTCATCATGAATAACCGAGGCATCAGAATCGATGAACAACAGGTAGGGGTATCTTGCCAGCCGTGCCAGCTGGTTCCTTGCTGCCGCCCTCCCGATATTGCTATTCCGTGTAATGAATGTGACATTTTCCAACTGCCCGACCACCCGGTTTTGATCAACAAACCGGGCTTCAGAAGCATCATCCAGCGCAATGATCTCAAATGAAATGTTCAAGCCTTTCCCCTGCTCCATCAGGTCATTCACAAGATCAACAATGTTGTGATTAAAAACTGGTATTAAAATTGATATCATGCTATTCCGGGTGTTGTTTCTGTTTGGAAATAATTCCTGGTTTTTCCAAAATTTATAAAATTTGTAAAATTCTTTCAATATTCTGTTATTTCAACGGGTTAATTATCATCTTTGGGAGACATTAAACGCAAAAATTGTTACGAATGAAATTCTGTGCCACACTATTCGGTTTTCTTTTTCTGATGGTTGCCGGTGTAAAAGGGGAAGGGTATACCATTGACATCCAGGTTAAAGGGCTGTCAGATACCTCCGTTTTTATCGGTTATCATTTCGCTGACAAGAAATATGTAAAGGATACAATCCGCCTTAATTCCGACGGAAAAGTCATCTACAGTGGGGATGAAGATCTTCCAGGAGGGGTTTACCTGCTTGTTTTTCCCGGTATGAATTTTATCGAATTTATCGTTAGCGACGATCAGGATTTTTCGATCACAACGGATATTGCCGATCCATTGTACTCACTGAAATTTTCCGGCTCTGCTGAAAACTCCAGGTTTCTGGATTATCAGAAATTCATGAGGGAACAGCAAACTGTTGCTAATGAGCTACGAAGGACCCGGGAGCAATACAAGAATTTACCGGATTCGGTTGAGGCGATCAATGGCAAACTTCAGGAGATTGATACCCGGATTACGCACTATTGGGACAATCTGATACGGGAGAACAACGGTGCTTTCCTTGGACACCTGGTTAAAGCACTTCGTAATCCGGAAATACCGGATTTTGAGGTTCCGGATGGGATTGAAAACGTTGATTCAGCAAAGTGGGTATTGGGCTATTTGTACAACAGGGACCATTTTCTGGATAACATTGAATTTTCAGATGAACGCCTGCTTCGCACACCCATTGTTCATAGTAAGCTTGACCAATACGTGAACCGGATATTGATTCAACGACCGGATTCCATTATTCCACCCATTCATCAACTGGTTGAACGGAGCAGGGAAAATGAAAAATTCTTTCAATATGTTGTCGTATTCCTGATAAACAACTTTCTTCAAAGCAACATCATGGGAATGGATGCGGTGTACGTTGATCTTGCGGAAAAATATTACCTGTCAGGAGAAGCAACATGGGTTGATTCCAGCTTTCTTGCAAGCATGGAAGATCGTGTCAGCAAAATTAAACCAAACCTGATCGGCAAAACGGGAAAGGATCTGATCATGGAAACCAGTACCGGAGAGTGGACGTCACTCCATGAAATTGATGCCAAATATACCGTGCTCTATTTCTGGGAACCGAATTGCGGACACTGCAAGGAAGCAACACCTGCGCTCTATGCTATCTATCAAAAATACAAAGAGAAAGGCCTTGAAGTGTTTGCTGTATATACACAGGATAACGATGAAGAGTGGCTCAATTACCTGAATAAGAATGGCTTTGACTGGATCAATGTGTATGACCCAAACCAGAATACCTATTTCCGCTTCTATTACGACATCTACAGCACACCGGTGGTCTATCTCCTGGATGAAGATAAGGTCATTGTTGCCAAAAGGATCAGCGTGGAATCCCTCGATAAAATGCTGGAAACATTGCTGTGAGTATGGGATTTGAATTGTAGGTGCTGTCTTTAAAGTTCGATTCTTGGGCAGCTATCCCTCGTTAAATAAACGGTTAATAGTTAAATGTTATAGGTTAATAGGTTGATGGTACACTCCTTATCCGTCCGTTGCGGAGGAGGCGGGAGTCTTTTTTCTAACAATTCAAGCATTTCAGACAATATACAGATCACAGTTCACTGCTCACTTCTCTCAGCTCCTTGCTCTATGCTAATTCCTCATTCCTCACTCATTACTCACTACTGCATACTGCATACTTTTCTCTCAGTCACTCCCTCTCTTCGTCTCTTCGTCACTTCGTCTAACTCTATACTCGTCATTCCCCTTTATCCGGTTCCTTGATCAGGACGGCAAAGATAAACAACACAACGGCTGCTGCAGCAA
>CAYZVJ010000067.1:0-18289 GCA_964481765.1 uncultured Rikenellaceae bacterium
TGCATGTTCAATCAGGTTTTTAGTTTAACAATAATTTTATTATTCAGTACTTTCACTGTGTGTTGTTAAATAAATCAGAACTAAACCGGGCTTATATTAAAGTTATAATTTCATATAAAGGTACACAATTTAGCATTACAATGTTAGGTAACGGAAGACAAAAAACGGGAAGGTTTTTATAACTTTAAAAGGCATCATAAATCGCATGGATGTTATCAGCGTGGTATTCTTTGCCGGATCGTTCGGGATAGAACATGTGAAGGAACATTCTATCCAACCTTGAGATAATGACCGATCACAATCATCACAGAATAACACCATAAGGTATCAAAACAACAGAACTTCATTTGCATTAATAGAATACTGACAGAAAAAACATCAAATCATAAAAAAAATCGTAAGGTATTTCATTCAGGGATTGATCTACATTGCACCACTGGGAGTGACTGCATATATTGTCTACTTGATCTTTACATTTATTGACCGGTTACTTGATAAATACATCGATCCCATTTTGCCAATCAACATCCCTGGTATTAACCTGCTGGCCGTGATACTGCTTATCATACTTGTTGGAATTATCGGACAAACCATCATTGCAAGGCCGGTTAAGTTATTGGCATCAGAACTCCTGGAAAAAGTTCCTCTGATTAACTGGATTTATGTAGCTATCAGTGATCTGTTATCCGCTTTTGTGGGTAAGGGAAAAAAATTCAGTAATCCCGTTATGGTAAGGGTAAACCACATGTCCAATTTGGAGAAACTGGGCTTTCTAACACAGGAAGATCTTTCAAACCTGGGAGTTAAGGATAAAAAAGTGGCTGTTTATTTTCCCCATTCATATAATTTTTCAGGAGAGCTGTTTATTGTACCCATTGAGCATGTAAGACCCCTTGATGCATCATCCGGAGATATAATGAAATTTATTGTTTCAGGTGGGGCCAGCGGATTCTAATGAAGGAGTTCCTTAAACAGAAACTGCACATTACATGATATAATAGTTGAAATATAATAGCCCCGGACTTTTTCCGAAGCTCCGTAGGAATTCTCACGAAGTGATCCCTTCGGGTCTTTGGAAGAATCCCTATGGGAAGGCCGGGGGTATTGTATGGCAGATAGCTATCGGTCCAACTGCGTTGCTATTAAAAAGGAAAACGTTCCATGGACCGAAAAATACCAGTCTTCAATTTGAAGAATCACGAACTTCGTAACCGACTTACGATACCGGCATCGTAACCGTAACCCTGCCTGCCGGGCTCTCCGCCGAAGCTGCTTTAGCAGCGTAGGAGGACAGGCACGGGGGATTGAGGCGGATTTTGATCTGAAAAAACAAATACCAAACTTTTTCCTTTCTCAGTACGCCGTAGTCACGCCCAGGCGTGACGAAGGTGGATTACTTTTTCCTTTTTACTTTTTTTTTAAACAGGTTGCTGTCCCTACTTATTATTCTTTTAAATCGGTAGCTGTCCCTATTTATTTGAACCCAGAAATAGTCCCGGCGGGACTGAAAGGCAATAGGCAGCCATTTTAATGGCTGTAAATTATGTAATCCGACAAATCAACCGGTCCAACTACACAGTTAATCAGCAGGAAGGCACTCCATGGACCGAATCCCATCATGTGCCAATTAGTATTTTTTTTAGCCGAAAACCACAACTTAAAACTCCTCATTCCAGCGGGGTAATGCGCCGTGAAGATCATAATGTTTTTGGATCAGGAGTGCTTCAACGAAGGCTGGAATATCCTGTATGTCATCGTTGAATGTCTCAAACCAATAGACATCCAATGCATCCATTTCCTCTTCACGTAATTTGGCAGGCCAGGATATCCGTCTGGGTTGGTCAAACTGTTTCCCGTTAACGATCCGGTCATACAACCCTCCTTTCCGGTGTTTTAATGTACCATCTTTCTGCATTTTACCTGAAGAACCGATGTATACCAACTCAATCTTTCCATGAGCCAGCGCATAAACAACATACACTCCGCAGGCATCTTTCGGAGCATTGCAAACTTTTCCAAGCGATTGATTGCTTGAAAAGAAAAAGTGATCATTGCGCTTGTAATTGTTTAATTCATCAAATAGCATGTTGTTGGTTGATTAATTCAATTGATTTCTGGAAATTATTAACTTGTATTCAAATGTAGTTATAATAATCAATCCCACTTATTTGAATATGCAACCCATCAAGCCACCACCCTGCACGGACATTGTCAAAGAGTATATTGAGAAGGACAAATCAACGGGACAATATTACCTGATCCCGGCATCCCTTGATTTGAGCGAGTTGCCGCAGAAGGTCATCAATTCCTTTCTTGACTGGCTGAACCAGTTCCCTGAAGGGAACCAGCAGGTGATTCTACAATGCATTAAAGACGGACTATTGGAACTCCAGTGTGACTAAGGTTTATTGGAATTCAGCATTCTCCTAAAGAATTTACCCCGTATCTATTCAAACTTAGCGTTGTCCCCCTTTACAAAGGGGGATTATGGGGGATTTCTCTATTTCACGGGGGCAACCCTGGGTTTTAGGTTACCATATAAAAACGGCCGAACTGCCGGAACTGTTTTCTGCACCCCACTTCATCGGTCGCATGGATGAAAAATTATCAGTGGCTAGAAATTGTTGTCTTTACCCGGAAACCAGAAACAGTTTTTCACAGAAATTCACTCCCTGACCCTAACAATTCATCACCTCCTGAACCCTATCCGCTCACACAATGACTCTCCACCCGAATTGAAATACCGGGATACCAGGACGACATCGGAAAGGAAACGGTAATGGATATCGGAAAAATCGGGATCGTCGAACTCCTCGAACACTTCCTTATAAAAATTCAGGATAATGGCTGTCACATGATCACGATACTGCCTGGCTACTTCATGATCAAGACCAAGGTAGAGGTAACCCCCAAACATCCGGATCATATCTTCTGCTCCGGCAAAGATGGCATCCGCAAAACCGCAAATGGTGAGTTCTGTCTTTGGGAGATATCCAAAGAAAGCGATCAGCTGTTCCTTTTCAAACAGGTCATTGAACTCCGGTTTTTTCACCCGGATCGAGAAACAGGGTAGGACCAGTCTCGCGACGTTGCGATACCTGTCCAGTTGCTCCCATTCAGAATGGCTCAACTCCCCATCTCTTAATATGCTAATACATCCACCATCCATAGTCTAAATTTAATTAAATCATTAATATTTTCTCCACTATATCCAATACCTTATTGCTCAAAGAGAGAAGCATCGACTTTCTGTAATTTCTTTAACCAACCCACTATCCATTTTCCCTGTTCGCTCCCAATGCGAAAAGGAAGCAGACATGTTGGCTGGCAAATATTGCTTATTAATATGAAGCATCTATTGCGATAAAATAAACGTATGCACAATCCGTTTATCAAACACAAGCTCTGCGCCTGCAGAATGTTTTGACTCGATCTGTCGGATCTCCCCTACCCCGTTTTTTGCAGTATAAAACCTTGATCTGGTTGATCCCTGTTTTGAAATGTACTTATCCACCAGTTTAACCGCTTTCTTTTCCGTTAAGTCAGGCATTTTCCCGTGTTTCAACTCATAATCGATATTCCGGATCAATCGCGGGAAATAGTGTTCATACACGGGATTTGAACCGAACAGATCCACCGACACGATGATATCATTAACCAGCACAGCCATCCCGTTTGCCTCCTTGTTGAGGGTGAACTGAAACGGTTCAGGATCTTTCATTTCTGCTTTCTTATAAAGAACCCTTTCGTAATCTTCGGTCGGATTATCGACGGTGACCTCTTTGTTTTTACCGGCGACCTGATCCCACACTTCGTATTGGAACTTGGCTGCTGATGCCCTTCTTTCTGCCGGATCCTGCTTCAGGATTTTTGCCTTATGCTTCCGGATATCCGGTTCGATGTGGTGGTTGCTCATCTTGAATTTCGGAGAGCTGGATTTCCACCGACCCCGTTCAACGCAAGATACCGACATCACCGAATGCGAGCGGGGTGCGAAAAGTACAGACGAGTTCATCACCCGGTTCTGTTTCGCCCCGATCAGGATATCCGTATCCATGAAAAAGAGGTATTTGTTGGTGTTATTGATCACCTGGAGCTCTTCCACGCGACCCGCTTCGCCCAGCTCTTTGATCACCAGGTCACCCGTTTCCACTGCCGGTCCGCCGGGATAGAACTCCCACAGCTCCCGGTTCAGGGTAGTGAATTGAAGGACTGCCACCCGTCCCTCCTTTTGAAAATCCTTGCATTCTATCTTCATAATTTCTAATTTTAGTTTTCCGTCTGACAGCCTGCCTGCCGTAGTGTATTACACGAAGGCAGGGCTTCGCTGGCATGTGAGCAGAGCCGTCTGACGGATAAAAGAGTATTGTTACAAATACAAATAAACCACACCCCAATGCACTCTTTCTGCATTACAAAAAAAACCGTATGCCAACCAACCTGAACGCATTGATCCGGTACAAGACCATTGACCGGTGTCTAAGGAACCCGCACCGGAAGCATGACATAAAAAGCCTGAAGGAAGCCTGCTCAGAAGCCCTGGCAGAGTACCGGGGCGTATACAAGGGAGTTGGAGAGAGAACCATCCGCGAAGATATCCGGGTCATGCGGAGTGAAATCCTGGGCTTCAACGCACCGATTGTATTCAACAAGGGCTATTATACGTATTCCGATCCCGATTATTCGATTTTCAACGCCACTATCCGGGAAAAAAAGCTGTTAACGAAGGTTTTCGAACTACTCTTAGAAGAATGGCAAAAAATTGATCATCCTGATTTTTTTGAGGTATTGAAAAAACTATCACGAATTACAGGAAATACGCTGCCTTCAAGTATCACCATGGAAATTAAAAAAGCAGAATTATCAGTAATGGAAGAAGAGTTAGGGATGACAATTAAACAGAGTGAAAAGGAAGAGTACATTCGTGAAGAGATCCCGGAAGAAAAACAGGTTGAAATAGAAGAGGAGGAGGCTCCCTCTGAGGAAGTGTTCAAGCCACGTACATCATTTTATAAAATGGCTCCAACCCACATCGACATCGAATCACAGACCGATTTTTACTTAAGACGCCGGGGATTTTTAGGATTGTTCCGGGAAAAAGTAGAAGTACTCCTCCGTCCCTACTCCTGGGAATCCATTCTAAATCTCCTAGAATCACATTCATAAGTTAGTTTATCAGAACCCTGTCCCCCTTTGTAATAGCCTGCCTGCCGTAGGCAGGGGGGTGTCCTGACATCGAACGGAGTGAGATCGTCAGTGATGTGGGATTTAATCCTAAGTTCCGTCTGACGGCTTTGTTGACTTGTGGGCAGAGCCGTCTGACGGATAATGAAATCGCTATGCAAATAATCACACCCCTTTGGCAAATCCCATCCGGCTATAACCTGGGTAGGCTTTATCTCTTTGACATGAATGCCCTAAGGCTGGCTTTCGCCTCCTCAATTGCAGGAAGCCGGTCAACTTGCACAATATCAATATCAAGGATATTTGCAATGGGTTGAAGAAGCTGAAACAGGAGGCCTGTCTGAACGTAAACCTTGCCGGGTCGTTCATCATGCATAACCATCATATTACATATTTCCTGGGGTACTTTTCCCCACATATTCTCCAAGCCGCCTTCAGCCTGAAGCAAATTTTGTCCGGTAATCAGTCCGTTGGCATGGTCAGCCATAAGCAACATATAGGTAGCAAGGGGCCGCTTCCCCTTCTCACCGATAAAAGAGGGAAAAAGGGAAAAATCAATTTCAGTTTCTGTGTCCACCAGCGGCCTTTTCTGCAATTTCCCGATCGTATCTTGGACAAGCATGAAGGGGATATCAATTGCCGGAGGCGGCGGAGGGACAGCAATCGCTCCGTCCTTCCAGGTGAGTACACCGTTTACGGTCGCCGGGATACGGGCAAAGAATTCTATATCGCTGACATGTTCGAGAAATCCCGGATTCCTTTTAACCCGTTTCGCAACATATAAAGTTTGCTCAAGGATGTGTACAAGGAAACGGTCTTCCTTATCATCCGTAAACCATGGCATAAAGCCCGGCCTGAAAGAGCGGAACATTGGCCAGGATTGCTTCCCGCGATAGGTTAGTCCGAGCTGTCTGATCACTTTCAGATCCTCCGGCTGAAGCATCTGCCGGTCTTCAAAAGATGCCTGGAGTTGTGGGGTTTCCATAAGCATTTCAGGTTTGATGCTATCGTCACCCTCCCACATTCTCCAAAGGTTGTAAATACCATTCGCCCCCAGATAGGCTCCCACAGCGTGGTGCTCCCCGAGTTCCCCCATGATGCTTACGTAAGCCGTCTCACCTCCATTCGGATCCGCCACGGCAAACAGATCATCTTCAAAAAGAAACTCCCAGGGCTGCATGCTGAACAGGTCGGACATTAGCCCATATAACTTCTGTTTAACGCGTAATTCTTCGTTTTTTCCAGCCATTGGAAGATATTTAAAATGATTGATCCTTCCCGTAAACTTTATGATTCATACCTTCTTTTAAGGATGTTGATGAATTGTGTTTCGATCCGGTTAATTTTTTCGACAAAGGGCTTCGGATCACCCAGATAACCTTTCTCATAAAGAAAAGTATAAAACATTTTCAGGGCAGGCGGACAGGTAACATATTCCCCGGGTTCCGCACCCCATTTCCGTATGATGAAATCGAAAAAGAATTCTTCCAAAAGATTCTTGGTTATATTGGACAGAACACAAGGATTATCATGCATGTACAGGTAGACAAAATCAAGGAATATCGGTACAGAGCCTGAAAAAACGACTGAATAATCCTGTAGTCCTTTATCAACAAGCCATTTCCGGTATCTTGCCTCACAATTCTCCTGCACGGTAAAAAAATGGTCTTCCCAATCATCATACGATGTGTCAGTTAGAAGGTACTTATCCAGTTGCAGGACCGAATTTATCATTTCCAGGTCTTCCGCATCCGGTAATACTCGCTTTTCTGTAAAAGCTAATTTGCCGTAATCAAACGCTTCAATCCGGATATCCTGTTCTTTACGGATGAACTCGATCATTGGATTCTCCGGTTGTATGGCTGCCGGGAAAAGGTATTCTTTCCGTTCAAGCATCGATTTAAAAAAATTCCGGGCTTCCGTCTTATCAAATCCCAATTTATCAGCGATTCGCTGAATAATTTCATTCTCCGATTCGGTGGGTGGTACTTCCGGTTTCCGGAGTGAAATTTCATAATTCCAGATTAACGTACCGATTGTTATCAACTCATTCAATTCATTGATATCCGGGTTTTCAAACTGATCGAGCACAGGTTTTGCAAATTCCATAATGGATTGGCTGGCAGAAATAGCCCGAAACCCTTCAGGCGCTTCAATATCACTAAAGGGAGGTCGTTTTTCAAATGTAATCCGGTGGGATACAGGCGGTTTCTTCTCAGGTTTGGATTTTCTTTTCTTTTTTGCAGCAGCCTGAACTCTTCTTTTCGCTACCGCCTTTTTCTTTTTTCGTGGCATATGATGCTTACTTCATTAAGTCCAGCTTTAATATTAATCATTTTGATTCATAAAACATACCTGTTCATTAAAGAAATCCTGACTATAATTTCAGGAGTAAACTTCGAACTGAAATTATTGAGTCGAATTCCTGTCCGACCGGCAGGTATAAGCAGGGACAGCTACTTTTTAAAATTTCTGTAACATACTGTTTATCTGTATTCTAAGAATTATTAAGCGATGAGTAATTATGATAAAAAACAGTCTATCTATTTCTATTACAATTAATAAGATGATTTATTTTAAGTTGGTTGCTGTCCCTACTTATTTGGCAACAAAAAACCCAAAGCAACCTACCGTGTTGGAGCGGCTGTGGTGACCGTCTGGGAAAACGAAGGGGAGTACGGTACCTGGAAAAATTTCGAAATAGAGAAACTCTACAAGAAAGACGACAAGTGGCTGACAACAAACAGCTTTAACGAAAGAGAATTGCTGCAACTAAGAGCAGCGATCGATAAAGCAATTGACGAAGAGGTGGTGAAACAAAATGACACGGAGGAAAAGGAGGATTGATAAATTGACAATTTGTATGCATAAAGAAAGGTTTGTGATATCAGTAAATATGTTAAACAACATATATGTAAAAAATTGAAATGGCATGATTGTGGTATATATTTACCACACAAACCAATGCCATAGAAGAAATGCAATTCAGTGAATTTGTAAAAGACCATCGGGTTAATAACAGAATCTCTCTTAGAGAATTCTGCAGGCAAACTGATTTTGATCCAAGTAATTGGAGTAAAATCGAAAGAGGTGTATTAGCCCCTCCAAAAACGCCCGAACAACTAAATAAGATTGCAGCAGCTCTTGACTTTGAAAAAGATACGGATAATTATAAAACACTATTCGAGCTTGCAGCGATTGAAGCCATACCAAAAAAAATCCTTGATCAGGAAGTTCTAAATAAATTACCAATCTTTTTCAGGACCGTTCGGGGAGATACACCAACTGAAGAAGAATTGAATAAATTAATTTCAGTTTTAAAGAATAGTAAATGATTGATGCAAGTCAATTTACACCCCGCCGATTAAAATTTTCAACTATCCGAAGCATTGCGGAAAAATTCAGGCAAGAACATTTTGAAGATCCTGATGAGATACCGATAAATATTGAAGATTTAATTGAACGAATATTAAAGATTGAAATTCGACCTGAATTCGGTTTACTTGAAGAGTCAAAAATTGAATCATTTCTATCAAACGACCTTAAAACAATTGTTATTGATTCCGGAAGGTACTATGAGAAAGCGCATGAAAAGAGAACAAGATTTACTTTAGCTCATGAAATAGGTCATTTGGTTCTTCATGCAAATGTATATGAAAGCATAACCTTTTCTGAATTTAACGATTTCAGGGATTTCAGATTAAATCTAAATGAAGATGACCTGGATTGGTTTGAAATTCAGGTAGATGAATTTGCTGGCAGGTTATTGGTTCCAAGAGGAAAGTTGTTAGATGAAGTTTTGAAACTGAAAGAGCAAATTGAAAGCTTGATTAAAAAATTGAACCAGGAAAACGATAACAACGAACCTGAACTTACAGAAACACATGTAAAAACCGCTCTTGGAAGAAAATTGAGTGATAAATTTGGTGTTAACTCAAAAGTGATTGAAATACGATTGAAAAGAGAAGAGATTTTCCAGGAAATTGGGATAAGTTTTGGTTAGCTTAAGTATCAGACAGATTAGCTCGCTTAATACAATCTAATTGGTTCAATATAAATTCGTTAGATCTGGAAAATCAGAATTTCGTATATACTTAAACTGCAAGATGGAGTTTCTCTGTATTTTCATATCAACCAATCCCGAAGCGATGCCTATGGCAGAAGGCGGATTTTTCGCCCTTCAGGCGATTAGGGATAAAAACCACGAAGTGGTTGTCACATAGTGATCTGCCATAGCTCAAACGAAGAGCAAGGAGAGAACCATGAACCGTCTGACCGTTCCAAACGGTCTGACGGATAGGAGATGCACCCCGCCCCATCGGCCGCAATCACTGGTATTAATTCAAAAGCTTTAAACCCAGCAATCCCGTCACTTGTTACGCGTCACTCGTCACTCTTCACCCCGCCGAACTGCAACAGCCATTTCCACCATTTCATCCCATAGGTCACAATGATGGCCAATATTCAGTGATAAGAATATTTTTTCTTTATTTTAACCAGAAACAATTTCTTAAAAGGTAGCTGTCCCTATTTGCACAATCCGGAAAATCCTATCGGCATTTTTATTTTATTAAGATCATCTCGTTCAGATGTATTTCGATAAAAAGACGATTAATTCAATTGAATGTTATAACATACGCAAAATTATCAAGTTACGTTATTACTCAAACAATTTCAATTAGTTATAATCTTTTTCTTAGAAATATTGCAGATAAGATTTGCTTAAAACCGGAATGGGGTGCTTAAAATAACCAGGGACAGACACTTATTTAAATCAAATCAGCGATGACCATTAATTTTTAAGTCGGTGTGTATCCCTACTTATTAGAAACCAGGTACTATTTCTTAATTCGGTTGATATCCCTGTTTATTTAACCGATTTCTCCTGGTTTGGTACTGAAGAAGATAAGCTCTTTTCGTTGGGTCATCCAAATAGGATCTCTGTAACAACTCCTCAACAAGTGGTTGCCTCTTTAAAAATGGTTCTAGGATTTTATCTCGTCTGCTATCCTTTATCCCCAGTCTCCTTGCATATTCATGAAAATCTTCTAACCCGGTATAACCATGCTTTTTCATTACCTCCGACTTGAAATCATTTTTAAACAGTCCGTTGTCCAGCGCGAAATCGGTATCATCAACATGAATACGGGTATTTATTAGATCATACGCAGGACTTAATATATAATCACCGCCTGGAGATTCCAGGATTGAGAAGTTCTTTAAATGAGCATCTCCGTTTGAAAACAGGTAGTTAAATACAATTAATGAAGTCAGTTTTTCAAGTTCAATCATATAAGCCGGAACATATCTTTTTACTAATTCAGCAAGCTCTTCACAACTGGACTCATATTTAAAGTTCGGACCGGCATTTTCGGCAGTTTTCCCGGCAAGAGAAGCAAAATCTTCTTTTCCCCATTTGGTACCATCATACTTTACATCAAATCGTTTCGTGATATATGCAGGACTTCCATCCCTGAAAAAGATCAATGCATTTCCAGCTGTATTGATTCCATATACCTGATGGGCAATTTGCATGGTTAAATGTTCATTGGCCGGAACCTGGTCTACCTTTTTCAGATCTCTGGGGATAGGTTTTAGTATGTAAGTACCCTGCTCCCCTTCTTTAGTAAGACGTAGTTTATTTTTATCTAAGATCATGGAAAGTTTTTCCTGAACACCCGAGATGGATATGCGTTTACGGTTATCTATAAATTTCTCATCATCCTCCTCACTGCTTTGTGGGGATGAATAGGACAAAATATGACTGACAGCTTTCCCATTAAAGACTTTATTAAGACAGGTTTTACTATAAGAATCAAATCCTTCAGCCAGGGTACCCGGGCAATATTTTATTTCAGGAAAACTCATTCTTTTTCCGGTTTAATGGTTATTGCTCCGATGGTATCGTTCGTAGCAGTAGCAAGCAATAATCCAAAATGATCATTTTTATCGATTCTCAGTAGCCTGCATTGAAGCTGTTTATTTATACCTTCCGACAGCATATTGAAGAAAAAAGGGAACAAATGGTCGGATTTATAAACCTGCTGTGATTTTGGTAAAGTAAGGCTAATAGCCGGGCAGCTGTTGTTTATATACCAGACATCGTCATACCTGAATTCAAAATCACCACGGTCATATTGAATCAATGAACCAGCCAATCGACCATTATGGTATACCAGTGCTTTACGCATTCATTAAAGTTTTATTTGTTTTACTTCTAACTTCAGTTCCAGACCCAACACAGACGCCAGCTTATTCAGCACATTAATCGTTGGATTTGCCTTCCCTCGCTCAATCTTGTAGACAGTATTCAGGCTTATTCCTGCCATTTCAGCCAGATCAGGTTGAGTTATCTTCAGGTTCTTTCTTCTCTCTTTAATGGTTTGCCCTATTTCTATAAGTTGCATTATCGTGTGATTTTTCAGTAAAACTAACATGAAAATTACAAAAAAGCAATATAAATCACAATATAATATGATATTACATGACTTTTTAGATAAAATGGCTCCAGAAATGATCAAAATCACATTATAATGTGATTTTTAAAATAAAATTAATTAAGCCAGGTATTGGAGTCTCATATTCGTACCACAGACTCAACAAAGGTATCCCTTCGGGGCAAGCCGGGGTACGATAAACTCTCGTCGCTCCACTTTTCCGGATACTCGAAAAACTATTCCCTAAGGGATGGTTTTTCGGGATATGCAGTAAGCAGTTACCAGTAGTGTGAACATCGTCTGACCACTGAGCGTTGTATTGTGCGATAGAAAGCTGGTCTGACGAGTGAGGATAGTAGTGAGAAGTGAGTCCCACCTTCGTCAATACCTTTGCTTCCACCTTCTCTGCCTTCGGTGGATGCGGAGGACAGAGGACGAAGAGACTGAGAGGAGGGGCCATATGAAAATCCCCCTTTGCTCCATGCTCTTTGCTCTATGCTTCTTCAACCGGTTCAATTGTAAAGCTATATAGCAGGAAAACGCTGCATGAACCGGAAGATGCCATACGTTAAGTAAAACAAAATCTTTTAGCAAGCAATCAGAAACATTTTTTAATCGGTAGCTGTCCCTATTTATTAAATGGACAAGAATTTTTGAAAGAATTATTCATACCTGAGTCCTTCACTTGGATCCCCTAATGCTGCTTTAATTGCATGGTAACTCATAGTAAGACTGGCAATAACAAAAGAAATAGTACCGGCAATAATGAATAACCACCAGCTTACTTTTGTTTGATAAGCAAAGTTCTGAAGCCATTTCTCCATGGCAATATAGGCTATCGGACATGCGATGAGAAATGAAACCAATATCCACACCGACAACTCACGGGTTAACATTATCACAATTTGTAATACGGAAGCACCATTCACTTTCCGTATAGAGATCTCTTTGGTACGTTGGGTTACAGTAAATGATACTAATCCAAATAATCCAAGGCATGCAATGAAAATGGCAAAAATGGAGAAGTAATCTGCGATTTTGCCAAATTTTTCTTCAGCTTTGTATTGGGCTTCAAATCTTTCATCCAAAAACTCGTATTCAAAGGAAAATTCAGGAGAGATCTCATTCCACGTTTGTTCAATGTACTCCAGAGTCTGGGGTATATTGTCTCCAGCGACTTTAATCTGAGCAAAACCCGCCCAATCGGGTATGCATAATATGGACATTGGTTCAATCCCATTATGTAACGATCTGAAATGAAAATCCTTTACAACTCCCACCACAGTGCCTATTGTATCAAATAGAGCAAAAGTTGTTCCGATTGGTTCTTCCAGTTCAAATTCTTTTACTGCTGTTTCATTCAACAATATTGACCTTCCAATTTCAGATTTACTATCCTTATGGAAATTTCTCCCAAGGATTACTTTGAGGTTCAATACATCTACAAATTCCGGATCAGTCATTAAGTAGTAAAAGGTTCTCCTCTCTCCGTTCACAGTCCTGATGTAATTATCCCCATCCATTCCTCCAGGATTAAGGCTTGAAAATGTGGTATTTATAATATTTGGATTTTGTTTTAGTCTTTCTTTCAATAGTTCCCTTTTCCCTCTTAAATCCCTGTTTAACTGTAAAAGGACAACCTGTTCGCTGTCCAACCCAAGGTCTTTGTTTTTTATATAATTCAGTTGTTTCTTTATGGCAAGTGTCGCCGTAATTAAAACAATCGTAATAACAAACTGTACAACAAGCAAGAATCCCCTGATGAATTTTCCCCCGGATCCCTTAACGAGGTTATTCTTTAATACTTGAACAGGTTTAAAGGAGGTTAAATAGAATGCAGGATAGATACCGGATAGTATACCAATGGTTATACCCACTCCAGCTAAATACAAAAGTGTTACAGGATTTTCAAGGTATCCGATATTCAGGGGTTTCCCGATTATCTGGTTAAATTCCGGTTTCACCAATTCAGTGATCATTATACCCAGTAAAATGGCGATAAGTGAAAGTATTATCGTTTCCCCCAGGAACTGACCTATCAAATTCGATTTTTGAGAACCCACTACTTTTCTGACACCAACCTCTTTTGCACGTGATGAAGCAGTTGCTGTTGAAATATTTATGAAATTAATAATAGCTATCAAAATAATAGTGAAGGCAACAGCAAGGAATATATAGATATATTGCATATTACCATGCTTTGAATAATCGGTAGGGTAATTATTCCTGTTAAAATAAATGCTGTTCAGTGGCCTTAATAGAAACGGTGAAGGCCTGTTGTTAGCAAAAGTCCTGCTTGTGTAATCACGAATCTTTTGTTCAAGGTGTTCGCTGTCAGCATTCTCACCTAGCAGAATGTAGGTAGCGTAAAACCAATTACTCATATCCTTAAGGTAAGCCGGTCCACGGAGCTTATTTATTGTTACCATGGAAATGATTCCATTGAAATCTATAGAGGAGTTACCAGGCACATCTTTCAAAATTCCGGTAACCGTGCAGTAATATTCATTATTGACCCTGACTGATTTGCCCATTGGATCATCATCACTAAAGAGAAGTTGTGCTGTAGATTCAGATAATACAATTGAAAATGGAGCATTCAGGCATGTGCTAAGATTGCCATCAATAAGTGGAAATGAAAAAAGTGTTAAGAATGTTGAATCAGCAAATATAAAATCTTCAAACTTTAAATTCTTCTCCTGGCTGGTCCTGTCGGATGGCTGAAACCGCAGTTGTATCAAATTGGTAGGTGAATACCGGACTACCGATTCAATTTCAGGGAATTGATCAATTAAGACATCTGCAAGGCCAGCAGGACAAGCTGCCGCAAAATCCACGAATTCAACCCTGTACAGCCTGTTTGAATTTATATGAAATTTATCCGTTAATAATTCATCCTGAATATACCTCATGATCAGGATAAATATTGATATGCTTACTGCCAACCCAATAATATTTATGATTGAATTTAGTTTATTACGGGATAAGTTTCGGAGTGCTGTTACAATATAGTGACAAAACATATCTGCATGTAGTTTTAGTGAATACAACGTATGGCTTTCAATCCTGATGCCACAAAATGCAATTACCACAAGATCATGAAGTTACTAAAAAGATATGTAGGTGTTATAAACAAACTGTCTAAAAAATAGGCAAAATTTGTCCAGAATTTAGGCAGAATTAAATTAAAAATAATAAATTAAACATCCAATTATTTATAAAATGTGTAAAAATGGGAACCAAAAAGGGTAAACTTCTTATCGTTGATGACGATAAGAATGTGTTAGATGCACTGACTCAACTTCTGGAACCCGAGTTTGAGTTGGTAAAAACGGCCACTTCACCAAACCTGATCCCTGGGGTTATTCATTCTGAAAAGTTTGATCTTTTTCTGCTGGATATGAATTTTTCTGCAGGAGTGCATACGGGTAATGAAGGAATTTTCTGGATGAAAGAAATATTAAAATATGAACCCCATGCAGTCATAGTATTTATTACAGCATATGGTGATATTGAAATGGCTGTAAAAGCAATAAAAGAAGGCGCCACAGATTTTGTTTTAAAACCGTGGGATAACGACAAACTGATAGCAACCTTATTAGCCGCTTTAGTATTAAGTGAGTCCAGAAATGAAATTCACAGTTTAAGAAACAAACAAAAACATTTGGCTGAAAACATCGATAAACAGTATTCCTCCATTATTGGCAAATCACTCGCCATTCAGAAGATTTTTGATACAATTGAAAAAATTGCAAAGACCGATACCAATGTGTTGATCCTGGGAGAGAATGGGACGGGGAAGGAGTTAATTGCCAGGGAGATCCATAGGAAATCAAATCGGTCAGGCGAAGTGTTTTTTAGTATAGATATGGGTTCAATCAGTGAATCTTTGTTTGAAAGTGAGATTTTTGGTCATAATAAAGGTGCATTTACTGATGCAAAAGAAGACCGTCCCGGAAGGATTGAAACTGCTTCAAATGGAACTTTATTCCTGGATGAAATCGGTAACCTTTCGATTTCTATGCAAGCAAAACTATTGAAAGTTCTTGAAAGCCGGCAGGTAACCCGATTGGGATCTAACATAGCGACTAGAGTTGATATCCGGCTGATCAGTGCCACTAATAAAAACATAAAAGAGATGATTCGGAAAAATCTTTTTAGAGAAGATCTTTTTTACCGGATAAATACCATTGAGATAGAAATTCCACCACTTCGGGAAAGAGGTGATGATATCGTTCCTCTGGCCAGGTTTTTTCTAACACATTTTGCCAGGAAATATGAAAAACCTTATTTGAAAATCAATCATCAATTGGGAAATATATTGAAAAAATATCATTGGCCGGGTAACGTCAGAGAATTGCGTCATACAATTGAAAGAGCTGTTATTTTGTGTGAATCAAATACGCTTAAACCTAAGGATTTCTTCATTCCGGAGACCACGATGGAATATAATGAAAGGAGTAACCCAATTACATTCTCTGAAATTGAAAAAGCAGCCATTCAGAACGCCTTAAAAAACAACAGGGGAAGTGTTTATAAAGCTGCAATAGAGTTGGGTTTAGCAAGACAAACCTTATACAATAAAATGCAAAAATACGGAATTTAACCGTAGAATTAATTTATTCATTACAAACGTATTATCAATAATCATGGTTCAAAGAGCAATCTTTATTAATATTCTTATCAGGGTTATCTTAATCACAATATGCTGCTTTTTCCTGATAACTTGTCTCACTTTATTACATCAGGAATACTATTTTTCATTGGTTGGATTCGGACTCCTGATTCTCTTGCAGGTTTATTTAATGGTAAGATATCTTACCCAAATGAACAGGGATTTAACACACTTTTTCTCAGCTATAAAGTTCCAGAATTCAGGGTTGGTATTTACGAATTCTGATAGATCCGGTCCTTTCACGGAATTGTACCACTATCTGAATTCCGTAAATAATATGATTAATAGGGTCAAAAAAGAAAATGCCCGGCATAACATCTACCTGAAGAATGTTGTCGATCATGTTGGAATTGGTTTAATCTCATTTAATGAAGATATGGAGATTGACCTTTTCAATAAAGCAGCTCAGAAATTATTGCATACATCCCGACTGGACAACATTTCTTCACTGGATAATGTTTATCAAGGATTTTCGGATGCGATAAAAAACCTTAACCCTGGTAAACCCAGATTAATAAAAATTGAAGTGCACAAAAATGTACTTCAACTTTCATTAAATCTTAATGTTTTCAAAGCAGAGGGTAAAACCATAAATTTGGTCACCTTGCATAATATTGTAAATGAACTTGAAAGAAATGAACTGGAATCCTGGCAAAAACTAATTCGGGTTCTGACACACGAGATAATGAACTCTATAAGTCCAATCACCTCCCTTTCCACTACAATAGCCAGGTATTTCAAAGATCCCGATGATGCCAGACCTGTTTCAATTGAAAAAATTGATAATGAAAAGATTAAGAAAACTCTAAAAGGGTTAAATACCATTGAGAAAACGGGAAAGAACCTAATTGATTTCGTTACAAAATATCGAAGTCTTTCGGCATTACCGTTACCAGAATTGAAACGATTTCCCGTTTCTTCATTATTTAACCGGGTTATTCTGTTAATGAACCAAAGAGTCCAATCTGAAAAAATTGAAATAGTAACGGATATTAGACCAGCCAGTTTAGTTTTGCTGGCAGATGAGAACCAGATTGAGCAAGTTCTGTTAAACCTGGTCAAGAATTCTATAGAGGCATTACAAAAAAAAGAAAATGGAAAAATTATCCTGAAATCATACGTAAACTTGGATGAACGAGTTATTATTGAAATCATAGATAATGGGACTGGAATACCAACGGAGAACATTTCTGATATTTTTATCCCATTTTATTCCACCAAAGATGATGGTTCGGGGATTGGTTTAAGCCTATCAAGGCAAATAATGAATTTGCATAAAGGAACTATAACCATGATTTCTGTTCCAGGTGAGGGAACCTCTTTCTCATTGATATTTTAGAATCTAGACAAGTCAAAGATTTAAATAAGTTTGAATTAATATTGATAAACAGAAACAGCTCCCTATTTAGATACGTTAATAAGTTTATAGGTTATCCTGAAGTTGAAGAATTACTTTCAAGTCACTTGTTACAAGCTACTCGTAACTGCTTTTGTTGTAAGTTGGATGTTGAGTGTTCGATGTTGAAGGTTCATTTAAATAGGGTGCTGTCCCTATTTATTTAAAATCGTCCGTTTTTATAATTGACCTAACAATACTCCCCCAAACAACTCAAATTGCCAACCTGCCCTATAATAGAAAACAAATAAAGGGAGAATAATTTACATTATTACAACTTATTATTGAACCTATCTTTGTCCAAATTCATTTGAAGAGTTACAATTAGAGTATGTTCAAAAAGTAAGGAAACTTGAATTAAATTTTTTTCTCAAATTTAAAATCTGTAATTGGGACTTACTGAAATATCTTTACTGCGTTTTTTTAATCAATTTTTACTTTTTTTCTATTTCTTCACTTTTTAAGGTACATGTTAATTACCATTAGTGATTATATCTTTTACGTTGAATTCATTAATTAACTCAAGTTGCTAGTTAAATTATAGTTCTTGAAATGGCGTATCCGAAAATGAATATCACCACTTTCAATATGAAGCCA
>CAYZVJ010000068.1:0-4628 GCA_964481765.1 uncultured Rikenellaceae bacterium
CTATAATTATACTTACCTTTTGAGGCATTTAAGGCATTTGTAATTTAAGGCATTTGTAACTTGAGGCATTTAAGGCATTTGTAATTTAAGGCATTTCATTTCACCACCTCTTTCACTTTCGTTGCGGCCTCTTCGAGTGTAATGGCAGAGAAGACTTTCAGTCCGGAGTCGTCAATCAGTTTCTTCCCTTCTTCGGCGTTGGTTCCCTGGAGTCGCACGATCACAGGCACATCGATATGACCAAAGGATTTATAAGCATCCACAACCCCCTGTGCAACGCGATCGCAGCGGACAATGCCTCCAAATATGTTTATCAGTATCGCCTTGACATTGGGATCTTTTAGGATAATCCTGAACCCGGCTTCGACCGTTTCAGCATTTGCTGTTCCGCCAACATCGAGAAAATTTGCCGGATCACCGCCAGACAGTTTAATGATATCCATGGTTGCCATAGCCAGTCCGGCACCATTGACCATACAGCCGACATTTCCATCCAGTTTCACGAAGTTCAGGTCGTGCTTTGTTGCTTCAACCTCTGCCGGATCCTCCTCGGTGATATCCCGCATCTCAGCAAAATCCTTATGCCTGAAGAGTGCATTATCATCCAGGTTCACTTTTGCATCAGCCGCCAGTATCTTATCATCGGATGTTTTAAAGACGGGATTAATCTCAAACAGGGAAGCGTCCGACATTTCATACGCTTTATAAAGTGCCGTAACGAACCGGTTCATCTCCTTGAAGGCTGTTCCTGACAATCCCAGGTTAAACGCAATTCGTCTGGCCTGGAAAGCCTGGATTCCAACCCTCGGATCCACCTCTTCCTTAAATATCAGGTGGGGCGTTTTTTCTGCAACGGTCTCGATATCCATTCCTCCTTCGGTTGAATACATGATTATATTTCTTCCGGTGTCCCTGTTTAACAGCACACTCATATAGAATTCCTGGATTTCTCCGGGTCCCGGGTAATAAATGCTCTGTTCAATGAGGAGACGATTGACCACTTTCCCTTCCGGCCCGGTTTGATGAGTTACCAGGGTCATTCCAAGTATTTCTTTTGCATATTGTACAACCTCCTGGAGTGTCTTTGCAATCTTCACACCACCACCTTTCCCCCTTCCACCGGCATGGATCTGGGCTTTCACTGCCCAGCTTTCGGTTCCTGTTTTTTGCTTTATCTCTTTTGCAGCATCCAATGCCTTGTCCGGAGATTCAATCACAATTCCTTCAGGGACGGCAACGCCAAATTGCCTGAGAATTGATTTGGCCTGGTATTCATGGATATTCATATGAAACGGGTTTAATTTGTGAATTTCAAATGTAGTTTTTTTCGTCACTTTTTCAAAGAAATAATTGACTCAGGGAGCAGAGAAACTGGAGATCCCGTATCCCGCTCTCTTTTTTCGGTATTTTCTGTATTTTTATACCGTGTACTACGATCGGTATTACTCATGAGAAAGCGTAAAAACAGCGAGTTAGGAAGGAAAAGTGTCAGGGAGTTCAAAGAATCAGGCAAGCTACCCCTGATTCTTGTCCTGGATAATGTCAGGAGCCTGAACAACATCGGATCGGTTTTCCGGACTGCTGATGCATTTCTGGTTGAATCGATCTATTTGTGTGGAATTACGGCAAAACCTCCTCACCGGGATATTCAGAAAACTGCCCTGGGAGCGACCGAATCGGTAGCATGGGAATATGTTAAAGAGACAGAGCAGGTTATTGGTCATTTGAAAAAAAGGGGGATTAAGATCATTTCTGTTGAGCAGGTCGAAGGTTCAATATCCCTTCAGGATTTCCGGATGGATGCCGGGAGTACCCATGCACTCGTTTTTGGTCACGAGATCAATGGTGTGCAGCAGTCTGTCATCGACATGAGTGATGCATGCATCGAGATACCTCAATTCGGCACCAAGCATTCATTCAACATTTCGGTGAGTGCAGGAATTGTACTGTGGGAGTTTTACTGCCAGCTTGAGGAGATAAAAAAAAGAGCGATCCGGGATTGAATCGCTCTTTTTTTATATGAACATTAACTATTCAACAATCGACTTAAAGGTATCGTTCTCAAAATACTTGAAGAATTCGAGATCTGTTTTAGCCATCTCTTTCATATCAGCATTCTTGCCAACGGATGAACGCAGGTTATTGAACATATAATCTTCAGCCTGTGTTCTTGCTCCCACGATGGCTCTCAGGTAATAGACCCATTCATTATCAGAATCAACCGCATCGATGGTCGTTTTTGCTCCTGCGGCATCACCATTGAGCAATTTTGCCAATGCCAGGTTAAAGGTGGGTTTGGTACCCATATAATTAACTGCTTCCTGGTATTTCCCTTCCACAACGCTGATGATACCCAATCCAAAGTTTGATTCCTCTGTTGGTTTTTCCAGGGATGTGAAGAGTGTTTTGGCACCATCGAGATCACCTTCCAGAAGTGCAACATAACCCAGGTTATTTTTCACCAGATCGATATCCTTAATTGCTTTTGCCTTTTCGAAAGCGGCTTTTGCTTCGGCCACTTTCCCCATATACATATAGGTATACCCTACATTATTATGAGCCCGGATACAACCGGAATTCTTTTTGACTGCCAGCTGGTAGAAAGCGAGCATTTTATCCAGGTCTTTACCGACCAGTGTTGCGCCATAGAGGCATTCTTCCAATCCAAGGGTATCGGGATTTGATGCAAGGAATTCGAGGATCTCCTCATCGGAAAAGCCAATGAGCTCGACATTTACTGAGATTTTTGATCTTCTCAGCTGGGGAAGGATGTCATCTGCAATAATTTTATACGCTGCTGAAATATTTTTAATTTCTTTTTCACGAACAACCGGATCGGAGTGCATCGAGAGAACCCTCAGGATAAGGTCTTTATCCTGGATGGTGGATTTCTCCATCAACTCTTTGAATCCTTCCCAGTCTTCGGGAGTAGCCTGTTTACCAATGAATCCTGCTTCTGTTGCTTCCTCAACTTTTGCTCTTTTCAACTCCCTGTCAATAAAGGTTTCAGCAGTAACCGACCTTTTCTGTGATAGTTTATCGTTAAAATCATACTCTCCATCAGGAGAAGCGTATGCTGAAATTGCAGTACCCGTGAATTTCATATTTTCAGCTTCAGTGGCTTTTTTGATAAAGTCTTTGAGTGCTGTAATATCCTCTGCCTGCAGTTCTGATCCACGAACATTTGCCACGTTGATCAGGTAGTGGATATCCGCCATTTGTGATTTTGGGATAATCCGCTTGAAATTATCCTTCATCATGATCGGGACACCTTTTTTCTGGACATAGGTCGGAGTGGTGATCACGCCATCCGCCAGTTTAACAGGGTCAAAATCAACTGACTTGTCCTTCATAGAGGCTTTAGCTCTCAACATCAATTCAGATACTCTCATCTCCTCAACAAACGGGACTTTAGAGGTATAGGTGAACTTATCACCCGTATAATTAATCACCTCATTGTTTGCTTCAACACTTTCTCCCTGGAGAGTTACTGGTTCAAAAGCTGTTTCGCCTCCACCATATACCAGGACAGGAGTGGCTTCAACCGTAGCTTTTTTGTTGAAGTATTTCTCCGGGAATGTCCCTGTAATGGTGACTCCAACTTCGCCAGCATGTGTTTCAAGTATCTCAGGCACAACTTTATAGGAGATGTCACTTGCATTCTGCTGCATCTTATTCAGTCCACCACAACTACTCAAAACCAATACTGCCAAAATCAGAGATGCTAAATAGTTAATCGTCTTCATGGTTGCTTGGTTATTTGTTTAACAATCAATAATTTCTTGTAATTTATACAAAACTAATAATGTTTTCATTAAAAAAAAATTATCATCGGCAATTTTCTTCGTATATGGCTATAAAATAACACGATTCAGACCGGAGGCATACTCTTTTTGAAAGACGATTTGCACCACCTCCCGATAATCTTCCGGATTGCTTATGAAGTCGATATTATTGGTGTCAATAATGAGAAAAATCAGTTCAGGGTGTTGTTTGAAAAATTCAAAATATCCCGCCTGGATATTTTCAAGGTACTCCCTGGTGATGTTTTGTTCATAATCCCTGCCTCGTTTTCTGATATTCATCAGGAGGTTATCGGGATTCACATGCAGGTAGACAAACAGGTCGGGTTTGGGAAGTGTACTATAGATGATGTCAAATATCTGCCGGTAGAGATTAAATTCATCGTCTGGCAGGGTAGCTTTGGCAAATATCAGGGATTTCATGAAGTAATAATCGGCGATGGTAAAGCTTTTAAACAGGTCACGGTCACTAAGTTCTCTTTTCAGCTGGTTGTACCGGTCGGCGAGAAACGAGAGTTCAAGGGGGAAAGAGTATCGTTCCGGATCCTGGTAGAATTTGGGGAGAAAGGGATTATCAGCGAATCGTTCTAGGATCAGTTTACCATTGAAATCCTGCGATATGCGTTTGGCAAGGGATGTTTTTCCGGCACCAATATTACCTTCAATTACAATATAATTCAGTTCCATAACCTGTGCAGCAATTTCAACGGGTAAGGATCAGGCTCTTTCTCAAAACGGGACTAATCGGAATTCCGATCACTCTTCCTGTAAAAACAAAAATAGGAATATCCTGATGAAATCACTAAAATTGTCTGCCGAGTTTTT
>CAYZVJ010000068.1:4728-12246 GCA_964481765.1 uncultured Rikenellaceae bacterium
CTAAAATTGTCTGCCGAGTTTTTTGATCCGGTTGTCTTTCCGTTTTCCGAAAATCTGACCTGCCACCAGTCCCAGGAACCATCCGATCAAGAGGCCATTTTTCAGCCACTGTCCCATCTCTGCATCGAGGATGAGATCTGTCACAACACCCACCACTCCTCCGAACAGTAATCCGGCGATCATTCCAACGAAGGAATAGAGTGCAATAAAGTAGGATCGTGGAGTAAGTTCATGGTCCTTCTTCAGGTGATGATAGACCGTGTCATGTAAAGTTTCGAATTCGGCTGCTCCCCCACCCGATGCTCTTATCATGCTTTCTATTTCTCTTGCTGCGTGAAGCATATCGGACCTGTTTTTCTTACAGACAGGGCACTGATCTGCGAATTGGTCTGTCCATCTTGCCGATCTTATAAACCGGCTTATGTTAAATAGTTTATACTCTCGTCTGGTAAAGGGGAACTGATTTATCTCCTGATGAAACGAAGTAAACCATGCTGAATTTTTATCCATTTTCAGGGAACAAATAAACAGGAATTTGTTCTTTTGGTAAGCATCACCACAGCCGTCAGTTTAATCGTGTCTGTGTTCTTTTCCATCCGGTCTTCTCTCATGAGATCTTTCCGGTTTCGGCAACAGTACTTTACGGGAAAGTTTAAATTTACCGGTTCGCTCATCGATATCGATCAATTTCACTTCGATTTCCTGGCCTTCTTTCAGTACGGAGTCGACGGTTTCCAGGCGGCGCCATTCAATCTCTGAAATATGCAGCAATCCATCTTTTCCGGGGATGATCTCAACAAAAGCTCCGAAGGGAACGATTGACTTCACTTTCCCCTTATAGATTTTCCCTATTTCAGGAACTTCTACGATGCGGTTGATGCGTTTCAGGGCTGCTTCAATGGATTCCTTATTATCTGCGAATACATCAACGACTCCCTTATTATCAATTTCTTCAATAACGATGGTTGATCCTGTATCGTTCTGTATTTCCTGTATCACTTTGCCTCCCGGTCCGATGAGTGGACCAATCATATCCTTTGGAATGGTAATCTGGACAATTCTCGGAGCATGCGGTTTAAGGTTTTCTCTTGGTTCGGGAATGGTTTCAAGCATTTTATCAAGGATATAGAGTCTTCCCTTTTTTGCCTGGTCAAGTGCTTTTGCCAGTACTTCAAAGGATAGCCCCTCAATCTTGATGTCCATTTGGGTAGCTGTCACACCATCTTTTGTTCCGGTAACTTTAAAATCCATATCTCCAAGGTGATCCTCATCGCCCAGGATGTCGGAGAGGATTGCATATTTCCCGGTTTTTTCATCCGAAATCATTCCCATGGCGATTCCGGATACCGGTTTTTTAATTTTTATTCCGGCGTCCATGAGTGCAAGAGTTCCGGCACAAACGGTTGCCATGGAGGAAGATCCGTTGGATTCGAGGATATCTGACACCACCCTGATGGCATAGGGATTATCGGAATTTGCAGGCACCATTTTTTTCAGGGCTCTGTGTGCCAGGTTTCCATGTCCGATCTCTCTTCTGCTCAGGCCCCTTACGGGTCTTGCATCGCCGGTAGAAAAAGGAGGAAAGTTATAATGCAGCACAAATTTCTGAGTCCCCTGCAACAGCACTTCATCAATTACTTTCTCATCCAGTTTTGTTCCAAGGGTAACGGTTGTTAAGGACTGTGTTTCTCCACGTGTAAAGAGGGCTGATCCGTGAGCGGCAGGCAAATAATCCACCTCGCACCATATGGGGCGGATTTCATCGTGTTTTCTGCCATCCAGCCGAACACCTTCCTTGAGTATCAAATTACGTACAGCTTCCTTCTCCACTTCATGAAAATAGCGTGATACCAGCTTTTCGTCAATTTCATCCTCTTCGCTGAACTGAGAAAGGAATACCTCCTTCACCTCATTAAAAGCAGCCGACCGCTCATGTTTGTTTACGATTTTGCTGGCAGCAACGGCATGAATTTTATCATAGGTCTCGTCATACAGCTTCTTCCTGAGCTCTTCATTGTTCTCTTCGTGGTCGTAACTTCTGGTTTCGGGTTTACCTTTCATTTCTGCCAGCTCAAGTTGTGCTTTACACTGCACCTTGATAGCCTGGTGTGCAAATTTCATGGCTTCCAACATATCTTCTTCTGAAACCTCATTCATTTCACCCTCTACCATCAATATATTTTTTTCGGTAGCTCCAACTATAATATCTATATCGGATTCTTCCAGGTCGGTGAAGGTAGGATTGATCTTGAATTTACCATCAATTCTTCCTACCCGCACTTCGGATATGGGTCCATTAAACGGTATATCAGACATTGACAGGGCTGCCGAAGCGGCCAGTCCGGCAAGGGAATCGGGCATGATATCCTTATCGGCTGAAATAAGGTTAACGGTAACGAACGTTTCCGCATGATAGTCATCTGGGAATAAGGGTCTCAGTGCCCTGTCGACCAGTCGTGCAATGAGCACTTCGTAATCCGATGGCCTGGTTTCCCGTTTCATAAACCCACCGGGAAATCGTCCCAGGGATGCAAACTTTTCTTTGTATTCGACAGAGAGTGGCATGAAATCCATATCTTCCCGCGCTTCTTTTGCTGAAACAACCGTTGCCAGAAGCATGGTCCTTCCCATTTTTACCACTACAGAGCCATCAGCCTGCTTTGCCAGTTTTCCCGTTTCAATTGAGATGCTCCTTCCATCACCCAGGTCTATGGTCTTTTCAAACGCTTGGTACATCATTTTGTATCCTTCCTAATTTTGATCATTCTAATGAATCAGGTATGAAAAAAGGCAATCTAAAATTGCCTTTTTCACTACTTCCGTAACTTCAAAGCTTTTATAACAGCACGGTACCGTTCTATATCCCGGTGTTTCAGATAATCCAGCAGCCTCCTTCTTTTCCCTACCATTTTTACCAGAGCCATCTGTGTACTGTAATCTTTTTTGTTTTTCTTCAGGTGTTCTGTCAAATGCGCAATCCGGTAGGAAAAAAGTGCAATCTGTCCCTCCGAGGATCCGGTATCGGAATCCGCTTTCCCGTACTTTTTAAAGAATTCTTTCTTCTTTTCAGCAGTTAAGTACATACCTATCTATTCTATAATTATTTACGTCTATTTTAAAGAACTGCAAAAATATCCATTTTTTTTTATAATTCAATAACAATTAAAAGAAAGTTTAGAAATCATCCGAAATCAATGATTTCTTTCAGTTTATTAATCTGCTCCACTGTTCCCAGTACAAACAACTGGTCCTCGGTAGAAAGCATAACATTGGGTTCGGGATTAATGAGATAACTTTTATCCTTTCGTTTCAGTCCGATGATATTAGCACCGGAAACATTGCGAACATCCAGCTCACGGATGGATTTACCGGCAAAGCTGGAGGACAGGTTTTTACAGGAAACCTCTTCCAGGCTAACATCTTTCTTTCTCTGCAGCATGATGTACTCAATAAACTCCACCACATCCGGTTGCGTCACCAGTTTAGCCATCCGTTGTCCCCCGATTTTATCGGACATGATCACATTATTTGCACCGGCCCGTTTTAACTTGATGTCCGACTTATCATCCGAAGCCCGGCTGATAATTGCCAGATCAGGATTAATCTGACGGGCGGTAATCACCATGAAGAGGTTATCGGCATCATTGGGCAGGGTGGTGATCATAGCCTTTGCTTTATCAATCCTTGATTCTGCCAGCACATCCTCATGCGTTGCATCGCCATGTATATAGAGCAGATTGCTCTCCTCCCGGACCTTATTAATCAAGGTTTCATCGCTTTCGATAATCACAAAAGCCTCATCATTTTCAGACAGTTCAATGGCTGCCTGTTTTCCATTCCTGCCATAACCACACAATACCACGTGGTTTGATAATTTGTTAATTCGTTTTTTCACCTTATTATCTTTATAATAATTTTTGAAGATTCCATCGACAATCAACCGGGTAATGGTTGTTACCACATAACCAAAGATTCCCAGGCTGAAGATGATCAGCAGAGCCGTGAATAATCTGCCGGCTTCTGAAAGTGGATGTACCTCCTGAAAACCGACAGTGGAGATTGTAATGATGGTCATAAAGAAGGATTCTGACAGGGTAAAATCCTCAATGATCGAGAATCCTATCACCCCTGTTATGATAACCCCAAACAGCAAGGCTATTGGAAAAATGACCGAACTGAATCCGTCTCTTTTCATGATTGGTTTCCGGTTATGATTTTTCTACCAACAGTACAATCCAGACAGCGTTTAAATTTACAATATTTACCCGTTAATTGTAAGAGGGCTTGAGAGTAAAATGCATTGTCTGCTTTTACCCCCAGGGCATCCCATTTTGAAACGATTGAATTTTTCTCTGGCGGTATCTGATCCAGGAATTCAAGTGCCCGTTCCTTGTATTCAGGCAGGTTCTTTTCCACACCATAGAGAAAAAGGAATGGGACAATTGTATTGATGATAAGCACATTCACGGCATCTTCCCCCAGCAGTTTCTTCTTTTTCTTCGTTCTTTTATGGAAGAGATAATGGTCATCCCAGTAGGACGAGGCGGCAATGGCAAAGAGTGCATGTATCTCTTTCAGATTTTTACAGAGGATTAACCTGGAGAACAAACGTTCTGACTGATGGATCAGCATTCCGAACTGGGCAATCCTCAGGGTCGGAAAATTGGAAGGCCTTAGCCGAAGGAATTTCCAGAGGTGGCCGCCGAGGGGTTTCAGCGAGAATTTTTCTTTCAGAAAGGTGTATTCCTTTTTCAGTGAACTGTAATACTCATCCTCTGAAATGAGGTCATTGAGCATTCCTGCCTGTCCGAACAACATCGCTTCCACCTGTAACAGGTTATTCCGGTGTTTTGCGAGGTATTTATAGGGAAGAGATTTTGCCAACAACTCAAAGGGTTGTGCATTTTTTTTAAATCCGAAATTCCTGGCCAGTTGCTGATAAAATGTCTCATCCCAGTCATGTTTCTGATGTTGAAGCATGGAGCTGATCTCCCGGGATTTATCCTCCAGTCGTTCCACAAGTACGCCTTGCAGCCAGTGCTTCAAATGAAACGGGTCAACCTTAAAGATACTGGATTCGCAGGGGATCCACTCCTGGTTCTTCAGGAGGTGGAGATAATTGGTATAGATCGTCGGATTAAAGGCAAGTTCAACGGTTGGAATTTGCTGTCCATTGGTTCGATAAACCGGCGTATCATGATCGGCCACCACCTGAAGAATGACATTATCATACGCTTTGTCGGTATCGTGTTTATGCCTCATCCAGTCGGAGGATCTGACATGTATCTCAACATTTCCAACCCATATGGTGTTGTCACTTTTAATTCTTGCATTGAAAAAATCAGGACCTGCATCGTGGTTCTGTTCACCGGGATTGAGGACTTCTATGTTTTCACCATTATCAGCGATCAGGTTGCTTTTATCATAAAGGCTTTGTTTCCAGATGAAGTGTAAAAAATCCTCTTTCATTGGTTTACGGGAATAATATGGTATTACACCAGGTCATGTTGGTTTAAGATAACCGCCATCTCCTCCTGAATTGCCCTGGCTTTTTCTCCGGCTACTTCTGCAAAGTCCTGATTATTACTTGCATAGATAATTCCTCTTGATGAATTAACAAGAAGTCCACACTGGTTATTCAGTCCGTTCTCTGCTACCTCGGCCAGGCTTCCTCCCTGGGCGCCCACACCGGGAACAAGAAGGAAATGATCGGGAACAATGTCCCGGATATTTTTCAACATTTCTGCTTTTGTTGCTCCGACAACAAACATCATGTTCTCTTTTGATCCCCAATGTTGTGCTTTTCGGAGAACAGATTCGAACAGCTGATCCCCTGTTTCACTGTTTCTGATGAACTGGAAATCAGCAGCACCCTCATTTGATGTCAGGGCCAGCAATATGATCCACCGGTGAGGGTAGTCTAAAAAAGGAGATACCGAATCGTACCCCATATAGGGAGCCACAGTAACGGCATCAAAATCCATCTCTTCGAAGAATGTTCTGGCATACAAACCGGATGTATTTCCGATATCTCCCCGTTTGGCATCGGCAATAAGGAAAATATCCGGGTATTCTGAGCGGATATACCGGACAGTTTGCAGAAGGGTGTTCCATCCTTCCGCACCACGGCTTTCATAGAATGCCAGATTGGGTTTATAAGCCACTGCAAACCGGTTCGTTTCATCAATGATCTGTTTATTAAAATCAAACACCGGGTCTTTCTTACGGAGCAGGAAAGGAGGGATTTTACGCATATCCGAATCGAGCCCGACGCAGAGGAAGCTCTTTTTCCTTTTGATGTTTTCAACGATCTGGGTGTAGTTCATGCGGATAAATTACGTTTTTTTGTTTTATAACACGCTCATTTTCAAACGTTCTGCATTTTCAGCCATTTGGAGCTTTTCAATAATCTCAAGGATATCACCATCCATAATGGAGGTAAGATTATAGAGAGTAAGGTTTATCCGATGATCGGTCATCCGGCCCTGTGGATAATTATAGGTCCTGATTTTTGCCGACCGGTCACCGGTTGAGACCATTGTTTTTCGTTTTGAAGCAATCTCCGAGAGGTATTTCTCATACTCAAGGCTGTATAATCTTGTTCTGAGTTCTTTCATTGCCTTGTCGAGGTTTTTCAGCTGGGATTTCTGATCCTGGCAGGTCACTACGATCCCGGTAGGAATGTGTGTCAGCCGTATTGCCGAATAGGTTGTATTCACCGATTGGCCTCCGGGTCCTGAAGAGCAGTAGGTATCTTTCCGGATATCGTCCGGTTTGATCTGCACATCAAATTCTTCGGCTTCAGGCAGAACAGCCACAGATGCTGCTGATGTATGAACCCTGCCCTGGGTTTCCGTTTGGGGTACTCTCTGCACCCGGTGAACGCCTGATTCATATTTCATGATACCATAGACTCCTTCACCCGAAACCATAAATACGATCTCCTTATAGCCTCCAACAGTTCCTTCCGTGAAGCGATTGACTTCAATCTTCCATTTCATTCTTTCACAAAACTTGGTATACATTCTAAACAAGTCACCGGCAAAGATGCTGGCTTCATCACCTCCGGTCCCTGCTCTTACCTCCACGATTGCATTTTTGCTATCTTCAGAATCGGCAGGCAGGAGCAACATCTTGATTTTCTCTTCCATTGCCGGAAGATTTTCAGTCAACTCTTCCAGTTCCTGCTTTGCCATTTCTCTAATCTCTTCATCTTTTTCACTGGCTAACATTTTTTTTGCCGAGTCAATGTTGCTCAGTGTATTCTTATATTCTTTGTAGGCTAAAATGACCGGTTCAAGATCTTTATACTCCTTATTCAGCTTGATATATCGTTTCATATCTGCAATGATCTCAGGCTCTGCGATGAGTTGCGAAACTTCTTCAAACCGGTTTTTAACACCTTCAAGCTTTTCTAAAATGATATTCCTGCTCATGCTGTTGGTTCTTTACATTAGTAGGCAAAGGTAACTATTTCAATGGTTTGGAGCAACAGGTCTTTTCTGCAGGAGGGGTTAA
>CAYZVJ010000068.1:12346-18205 GCA_964481765.1 uncultured Rikenellaceae bacterium
AAGGTAACTATTTCAATGGTTTGGAGCAACAGGTCTTTTCTGCAGGAGGGGTTAATAAAATGCAGGATCAATAACAAAAGGTACCGTGTTCACTTCGGATAGTCAATTTTTTTCCATCTCCTTTTTCGCAATATCCAACAACCCGTGCTTCGATGTTAAAGGATTCTGATATTTTTATTATCTCTTCAGCAACGGATGGCGGGGCATAGATTTCGAACCGGTGTCCCATATTAAAGACCCGGTACATTTCCTTCATGCTGGTTCCGGATTGTTCCCTGATCATACGGAAAAGGGGAGGGATGGGGAACAGGTTATCCTTCACCACGTGTAAATCATTGATAAAGTGCAGTATTTTTGTTTGAGCTCCTCCTGAGCAATGGATCATTCCATGGATACTATCGCGGTGGTTTTTTAGTATTTTTTTTACCACCGGTGCATACGTTCGGGTTGGGGAGAGAACAAGTTTACCGGCATCGAGTCCAAGCGATTCAATGTCGGATGTAAGGTTAAGTTTTCCCGAATATACCAGTTCATCAGGCATTTCCGGGTCATAACTTTCCGGGTATTTTTCAGCAAGGTATTTAGCAAACAGGTCGTGTCTGGCTGAAGTAAGGCCATTGCTGCCCATACCGCTATTGTATTGCTGTTCATAGCTTGCTTTGCCAGTTGAAGATAGTCCGATGATCAGATCGTTTGCAGCAATCAGGTGGTTACTGATAACATCCTCTCGTTTCATTCTGCAAGCCACAGTAAGATCGACAATAATTGTCCGTACGAGGTCTCCCAGATCGGCAGTTTCACCACCGGTTGAAAAAATAGTTATTCCAAGTTCGCGCAATTCCGAGAGCAGTTCTTCTGTTCCGTTAATGATAGCAGAAATCACATCAGAAGGAATCCTGTTTTTATTTCTTCCGATGGTAGAAGAAGCCAGGATATTCTCTGTTGCTCCAACACACAACAGGTCATCCAGGTTCATGACAATGGCATCCTGGGCAATTCCCTTCCAAACGGACAGGTCACCCGTCTCTTTCCAATAGAGGTAGGCCAGGGAAGATTTTGTTCCTGCCCCATCGGCATGCATGATGTTGCACCAGGCGGGATCACCTGCAAGTATATCCGGGACCACTTTGCAAAATGCCGAGGGAAAGATCCCCTTGTCCACATCTTTAACAGCCTGGTGAACCTCCTTTTTGGTTGAAGAAACACCCCGTTGTTGATACCTGGAAGTCTGTTCCATCAGGCAATACCTTAATTTATTGGTCGTTCAATTCGTAGTCGGTTGTAAGAACCCTGAATTCAGTTCTTCGGTTCATCTGGTGGGCTATTTCCTTTTGTTCAACAGTAGTCAGGCGATCGATATATTCTACGGACAAGACATCATTTTCCTTCAGAAAATCATACTCTTCAGCCATTCTTTTGGTCACCACTTTGGGTGTCGACTCACCATATCCTTTGGCCGAGAGCCTGTCCGGAGCGATTCCTTTTTCAATGAGGTACTCAACTACGGACTGTGCTCTTTGCTGAGAAAGATTCAGGTTAAACTCTTCCGTATCTCTTGAATCGGTGTGAGACATCAATTCGATGGTTACATTCGGATTGTCATTCAGGGTTTCAACCAGTTTATCGAGGGAGACCATGGCTTCCGGTCGGAGGTCCCATTTTGCGAAGTCGTAAAAGACATTGCTATTGGATAGTTCGATGGGCTTCGCTATGGATGCGATGTAGATAGTTGCCCTGAAATCCCTGCTTTGATCCTGTCCTTTGGTTGTTTCCCTTCCTTTTCCATTCAGATAGCCCTCTTTGGAGGCAAGGAACACATAGTCGGTATTCGGTTGCAGCATGAATCTGAATGTTCCATCATCTCCTGTTTCTGTCTGAATATTCAGTCCATCGCTTCCAATCAGTTTTACGGTTGAACCCGGGAGAACATCTTCTGTCTTTTCATCCCGGACCACACCGATGAGGTTAAATTTCAATGGAGGAAGGACGAATGAATAGATATCATCATTCCCTCTGCCCTTTCTGGCAGAGCTGAAGAATCCCCGTTCCATTTCTTTTTCAAAAACGATCCCGAAGTCATCAGCAAATGAGTTTATCGGGTGCTGCATATTTTCAATTTTCCAGTGTTTATCCTCCCCGAGTGTAGCCCTGAAAATATCGAGCCCTCCCATTCCAATGTGTCCGTTTGATGAGAAGTAGAGTGTCCCGTCGGGATGGATATACGGAAAAACCTCGTCTCCCTGAGTATTTATTTCAGGGCCCATATTGACGGGTTTTCCCCAATCGGATCCTTTGGATTCTCTGGTAACCTTCCACAGGTCCTTACCCCCGAAACCTCCTTCAATATCGGAGACAAAATAGAGTGTTAATTCATCCGCAGAGATGGATGGATGAGCTGCAACCAGGCTATCGGAGAGGATTTCCAGGGGTTTTGGTGTATCCCAGTTTTCTCCTGTACGGTTAGCGACAAAGATTTTACATCCCAGGGTTTTTCTTTTGCTGATCTCGCACCTTGAGAAGTACATGGTTTTATAATCCTCAGTAAAAGAAGGTGTACCGTCTTCAAATTCGGAATTTACCGGTCCTTCGACGGGTACCGGAACGCTCCATTTTCCCTTACGGTCGAGTTTTGATTCAAATATATCGGTAAAATCCTCGCCGGTGGCACCATGTGTCTTATTCCCGAGTGCTTCATCTCTTGAGGAGGTAAAATAGACCACCTGGTAATCGTCCCTGGCGAATGCCGGACTAAAATCAATTCCCCTTGAGTTAAAATACTTCATATCCTGGACTTCATAGCCGATAGGATTCTCCATCCATTGCAGGGCAAGTTCGCAGGAGAGGATTCCGTTATCTGCTTTGGGGTCAGCCGGAACAAGTTCTTTATACCGTTTATATTCATTGATCGCATCTTCATATTTCATGTTCATCTTCACAGCATCGGCATAGCGAAGCTGAGCAATGGGATCGGGGAAATCCCTGCCGATGGCTTTTTTGTACCACAATTCAGCCCTTCGCGGATCGTTTGTTTTACGGTAACACTCAGCAATCATAAACACGACCCTGTTTCTTTCAACCTTATCCTGGATGACGGAGTAGGCATCTTTATACAGGTCGATCGCTTCGTAATACTCACCTGCATTATAGGCTTCATCAGCCTTTTCAGTTCTTTTCTTTTGGGCAGAACTGTCCAGTGAAATCGTTAAAAGAAAGATTACTGCGAGGAAAAAGCAACGTTTACCCATACCCTTTTTTCTGTTACAACGGTTGATAAAAATAATTATTTTTCTATCAAATAAAAAATCGGCGATTACCTGGTAAATAGTAATTCCCGGTATTTGGGCAGGGGCCAAATTTCATTATCGACAGCCAATTCGAGTTTGTCAAGGTGTCGTCTGATATCAGCCAGGTAAGGTCGTACATTCCGGTCATAGGCAAAAGCCTGCTCTCTCATGTCCGGTATTTTGTTTGCTATCTTGCGTTCTTCAATCATATCATGGACCTTTTTCCTGATGTTTGAGATATGGTTCGAGATCTCTTTGATCAACTCTTTTCTTGCTTCTGCAAGTTCTTTAAATTCATTCGGTCCATAAATTTCCTGTAATCCTTTGACATTCATTATCAGGGTATTCTGGTATTCAATGGCTGTCGGAATAATATGGTTTATTGCGAGATCACCGAGAACACGGGCTTCGATCTGTATTTTTTTGGTAAACTTCTCAAATTCCACTTCAACACGTCCTTCCAGTTCTTTTTCATCAAAGATCCCGTTTCCGATCAACACATCTCTTGCCTTGTCGGTCAGGTATTGCATCAACGATTCCGGGACAGAAATTATATTGGTTAATCCTCGTTGTCCTGCTTCTTTTTTCCATTCCTCGCTATACCCGTCTCCTTCGAATCGTATTTTTTCTGATTCCAGAATGTATTTTTTCAATACCTGGAATATGGCTTCATCTTTTTTCCTTCCTTTCTTAATAAACGCATCCACATCATTTTTAAACTTTATCATCTGATTTGCCACGGATGCGTTCAGTGTAATCATCGCCCCGGCGCAGTTTGCAGAGGCTCCAACAGCCCGAAATTCAAACCGGTTACCGGTAAATGCAAATGGTGAGGTCCGGTTTCTGTCGGTATTATCCAGCAGGATTTCAGGTATTTTGCCAATCCCGAGTTTCAGTTCAGTTTTCAGGTCGGGGCTCATTTTCTTATCCGTCACCTTTTCCACGATATCATCCAATATGGATGAAAGGAATGAACCCAGAAATACAGAGATAATGGCAGGTGGAGCTTCATTTGCTCCGAGGCGATGGGCGTTATTGGCATTTAAGATACTCGCCCGAAGCAGATCCTGGTTATCATATACCGCTTTGAGCACATTAACAAGGAAGGTAAGAAACAGGAGGTTCCGTTTCGGATTTTTCCCTGGAGAGAGAAGATTTACCCCGGTATCGGTAATTAATGACCAGTTACAGTGCTTTCCTGAACCGTTGATTCCGGCAAACGGTTTTTCATGCAGCAAGACCCTGAAATTGTGTTTCATTGCCACCTTTTTCATGATATCCATGGTCATCTGGTTGTGGTCATTGGACAGGTTCGCCTCCTCAAAGATCGGTGCACACTCAAACTGGTTGGGTGCTACCTCGTTATGTCTTGTTTTGATGGGTATACCCAGTTTGTATGCTTCGATCTCAAAATCCTGCATGAAGGCTTTCACCCGTTCAGGTATTGAACTGAAATAGTGATCATCGAGTTGTTGGTCTTTTGACGATTGGTGCCCCATCAGGGTTCGCTCTGTAAGGATCAAATCAGGTCGTGCATTATACAGGGCTGAATCGATCAGGAAATATTCCTGTTCCCACCCCAGTGTAGCTGTCACCCGGGTAACATTCCTGTCGAAAAACCGGCAAACATCAACGGCTGCTTTATCGATCAGGCTCAATGCTTTCAACAGGGGTGTCTTGTAGTCGAGGGCTTCACCGGTGTATGAAACAAAAACGGTGGGAATACATAGGGTGGTCCCAACAAGAAAGGCAGGAGAAGAGATATCCCAGGCAGTATAACCACGTGCCTCGAAGGTATTTCGCAATCCTCCACTGGGAAAACTGGAAGCATCCGGTTCCTGCTGAACCAATAATTCCCCGGAAAAGTTCTCAACCAATCCTCCATAATCTCCAAACTCGATGAAACCGTCATGCTTCTCTGCTGTCCCATCAGTGAGCGGATGAAACCAGTGAGTATAATGTGTTACACCCATACTGATCGCCCAGTCGCGCATCCCGGCAGCAACCTGGTCAGCCAGTTTCCGCTCCAATGCAATACCTTTATTGATAGCTTGTTTGATGCTTTCGTAGGCTTCCTTGGATAAGTACTTCTGCATCTTCTGCTGATCAAAGACCCGGATTCCAAAATAGTCTGAGATCTTGTTGGACGGATATACCACCTCTCTGGGTTGCCGCGAAAAGACTTCCTGTAATGCTTTGAATCGTAGTTCAGCCATCTTATTATTTCTTAAGGTATGGCTAAAAATAAGCTATATTCTTCTGATTACCCCCTGTTTTTTATGCTATAAACATAATATTATGAACATTTTCTCAACATACCCCCCATTTTTTTGATTGCATCAAAAAAAATTACAATCAAAACAGGTTATTGGAATTTGATTTATTGTAAATTGTAATTTATTTGTAATTTCTACTCTGTGATTTAGGATTTTTGGGTCTGATACGGTTTATCTTTTTAAACAGTACGCCTTTCATTTCATCATCTCTTTATAATAGCGAAAGAATACCGGAATGGTTTCGATTCCTTTGAAAAAGTTAAACAGGGGATAATTTTCGTTCGGGCTATGGATGGCAT
>CAYZVJ010000069.1:0-10567 GCA_964481765.1 uncultured Rikenellaceae bacterium
CATTTATGGTTCCTTTCCAGACTGAAACAGGTTTGTTCTCCATGTTATTTACGATTAAGGTTTCTAAACAAATATATTAGTTTTTTACTTAATAATCAGGCGTGGTGTTAAAAGATTTGTAATCTTTTGATTACACGGTAAAAGTTTGTAATTTTGTGATGGGTAAGTCTTATACGACCAGCTCCTGCTGAACCCCCCCAGGACCGGAAGGTAGCAAGGGTAGGTGGTTGTAGCGGTGCGATATAAGTAGCTTACCCACTTTTTTATTTACAGTGAGTGATAGTTGAATAAAAGAATATACTTTTGAAGGTTTTGTCAGATCTTAGAGTATGGGAATGTTATTGAAGATCTATCCGGAGAACCCCAGCCATGGGTCAATCCGCAGGGTGGTTGATGTGCTTGAAGAAGGTGGTATCATCATCTATCCAACCGATACGGTCTATGGAATGGGTTGTGATATCATGAATTCCAGGGCTGTTGAAAAAGTTGCCCGCCTTAAGGGGATCAATCCAACCCGGGCAAATTTCTCCTTCATCTGTCACGATCTGAGTCAGATCTCCGGTTACACCAAACAGGTGGATAATCCCATATACAAATTGATGAAAAAGCACCTTCCCGGTCCGTTTACCTTTATCCTTCACGCCAGCAACCAGGTTCCGAAAATGTTTAAGAGTAACAAAAAAACCGTGGGTATCCGGATACCTGACAACAACATCATCCTGGAAATAGTGCATGAGCTCGGGCGGCCCATCCTCTCCACCTCCATTCACGATCCCGATGAAGTCATTGAGTATACCACCGATCCGGAACTGATCTACGAAAAGTACAAGGACAAAGTCGATATCATTATCCACGGTGGATATGGAAATAACGAAGCCTCAACCATAGTCAACTGCACGTCTGAGGAACCAGTGATCGAGAGGCAGGGATTGGGTATATTTGAGCACTGAAAAGTTCTTATTTCTTCCAGAAGGAGGGCGAGAAAAGAACAAGAACCGTGAACAGTTCAAGCCGCCCCAGGAGCATCAGGAAGGATAAAAACCATTTTCCGAAGTCAGGCAGAAAATAATAATTTTCCGCTGGTCCCACTCTACCAATCCCAGGGCCAATATTCCCCAGTGTGGCAGCAACGGAACCGAAAGCACTATCCAGATCACATCCCAGCAAACCCATAACAACAACACCTAACCCGGTAATCAGCATATAGAAAACGACAAAAGCAAGGATATTGGATATGATCTGGGGTGAAACGGCTTTATGGTTAAACCGAACAGGTATCACGGCTTTGGGGTGGATCAGTCTTTTAAGTTCAAGCAAACCGTTTTTAAACAGCAGTAGTATCCTCATCATTTTAATACCTCCTCCAGTCGATCCTGCTGATCCACCTGAAAACATCAGGATAAGTAAAAGGATCACGAGGAATGGAGTCCATTGCAGGTAATCAATCGTTACGTATCCGGTAGTGGTAATAATTGAGACGACCTGAAATGCCGCATCCCGGAATGATTTCTCAACGGTAATGTCCTGGGTAATCAGTAAACCGCCCATTACCACCAGGATAGAAAGCATAACAAAGCCCACATAAAACCTGAATTCTTCATTCTTCCAAACCTTATCGAACCGCAGGTGCAGGGCAAAATAGGAAAGGGTGAAATTGGTACCGGCAAGAAACATAAAAAAGGTGATGACATAATGAATATAAGGGGAAGTAAAATAAGCAATGCTGAGCTGCTTGGTCGAATACCCTCCGGTAGCCATGGTTGTAAACGAATGGCATACAGCATCAAACAGGCTCATTCCACCAAAAAGCAGAAGGATGGTTTCTGCACCGGTAAAAATAATATAGATTGCCCATAGTCGTTTTGCGGTATCCTTCACCCGCGGATGCAATTTGTCCGGTGCAGGACCGGGTACTTCGGCGATGAAAAGCTGCATTCCCCCTACACCAAGCAAAGGCAGAATAGCGATGGACAGCACAATGATTCCCATACCACCCAGCCACTGGGTCATACTGCGCCAAACCAGTAAACCGTGAGGCATGGCTTCGATATCGTTCAGGATGGATGCCCCTGTGGTGGTAAAACCCGACATGGTTTCAAAAAAGGCATCGGTAAAGGAGGGTATTGCTCCGCTGATAATAAACGGTATGGATCCGAAAAATGAAAAAAGGATCCACCCAACTGAAACGATGATGTATCCTTCCCGTTTACCCAGGTTAGGCAGGGCTTTCCTTGTCAGGAATCTGCCTGAACCTCCGGCAGCAACGGTGATCAGTGAGGAGATCAGAAGCGATACAAGGTCACTATCCCGGTAATAGAGCGAAAAAGGAACTCCAAAAAGCATAAAGATCCCTTCCAGAAAAATCAGGGTACTCAATACCTTCAGGATGATTTTGAAGTTTATCATTACCACGAAATGGCTAAAAGAACTTTTCGATCCTGGTGATTGCAGTAGGCAGGGCAAAAACAACCGCCCGATCGTTTGGCTTTATCTCCGTATCGCCCTTGGCAATAAACGCAGATTTACCACGAATGATACCCCCGATGCTTGCATCTTTCGGAAAACCGATATCCTTGAGTGCTCCCAGGGTAACCTTTGCACCCTCTTTCACCACAAATTCCAGTACTTCAGCATCAGATACAGTCAGGTATTTAATCCTCGACACCTCCGCCCTCATGGTAAACCGGAATATCTTACTGGCTGTGATCAGCTTCTTGTTTATCACCGTATCTACCCCGATATTTTCAGCCAGACCGATGTACTGTATGTTTTCTATTTCAGCGATCGTCTTTTTAACACCGATTTTCTGGGCAAAGAGGCAAGATAAAATGTTGGCTTCAGAATTTCCCGTAACGGCGACAAAAGCATCCATGTTTCTGAGGCCCTCATCACACAACAGGTCAGTATCCCTGCCATCACCATTGATTACCAGTGTATCTTCCAGTTCATCAGCCAGCTGGTCGCATTTATCTTTATCGATCTCTATCATTTTAATGTTAAATTCCCGCTGCAGCTCGAGTGCCGTTTTTTTCCCGATACGGCTACCTCCGAGAATCATAAGGTTCCTAATGCCAAACTTCTTTTTGCCTATTTGACTAAAAACCTCCTGAAGTCCCGATCGGGTTGATACAATGTATACCATGTCGTTGACTTCAAAACGGTCATTACCCCGCGGAATGATCGTCTCCCCGTTTCTTGTTATGGCAATGGTGCGGTACTCCATCGACTGGTCTTTCCTGGTCAGCTCACCCAGTGTTTTATTAATGACCGGAGCATTTTCGTCGAGCTTGAACACAAAGAGGGATAGTTTCCCACCTGAGAACTCAAAAAATTCGGTTGTTTCGGATTGGTGCAGGAGCCCGACAAGCTCCTGGGCAGCAATGCGCTCCGGATAGATCAGGTAGTCGATCCCCAGGTTCGTGAAATGCTCTTTGAAAGAAGGCAGGAGATATTCGGGATTATCCACTCTTGCAATGGTCTTCTTCACACCGAGGTGTTTCCCTATAATGGCAGATGTGATGTTAATATCTTCGGAATGAGATACAGCAATGAACAGGTCTGCCTGTTTGATTTTTGCTTCCTTAAGGGTATGAAAAGAGGTAGATGAACCAACCAGAGTCAGGATATCCATTACAGCTTCAATCGATTTTAGCCTCGACTCGTCAGGATCGATGACGGTAATCTCGTGGTCCTCATTACTCAGCATTTTTGCCAGGTGAGATCCCACTTCTCCGGCTCCTGCTATGACAATTTTCATCTGGAATGGCTATTGTTCTCTATTCGAAGGGCAAAATAATACATTATCCTTCGAATATTCTAACACAATCTCATTTTTTTTACCCCTTTTCCAGACCCGCATCCGGTAATAATAAATCCATCCGCAACGACTTTTCGTTCATTATAACCATACTTCGTTAATATTCCGGATCCAGGCACCCTCTGTCCTGACAACATAACAGGGGATTTCCAGTTCAACACATTTCTCCTTCATTACCTCTTCCCAATAGAATGAAATGGAAGGATCGAGGACTATCTGCCTCACCCTGAAATGCTCAAAGAACCCGTCATGTGGGATTTCCGGATCGTGCCTGATGATAACACAATCCAGATCATAGGGTGTCTTTTCCGGATGCCGGTCAGGCCATTCACCATCAATCAGGCAGATCCTCCTTCCATGAAACCAAATGAAATTCCCACTGATAACCGGACCATCCTCCATATCAGTCAGGTCAGGGGCTTCCATCTCATTCTCGTGCTCTTCCAGGGTGATACAATTCCAGTGACGAATCCTGAGCCGGTTAAAATGATTCGACACATAATACAGTACATTTTCCTGACTTCCCGTTGTATCAAAATCGCCGGATAACCAGGCTTTTTCTCCGGTAATAAATCCGATAGCAGTCGTTTTTTCAACATGATATACCGCAATTACCTTCTGATGTTTGGTATGGAAAATAGAATATGCATTAATCGACAGGAACAGGGCAACCGCAGTGAAAAAACAGAAAATATACCGGCTCTTCTTCCGGATAAGGAACAGGGAAAGTGCCAGGATAATGCTATAAATGAGAAGTGTTTCAAGGATGCTGTTTGAGATTCCTGATGTCAGAGCATGAGGTAGACCTGTTATCAGTTCAAGGATATTATTCAATATGCTGATGGACTGATTCATGAGCCAGGCAAGCAGTGCGGCAACCGGTGGCAGGAAAGAGAAAAGGAATAAAAGTACTCCCAGGTAGAGTATAACCGTAACAAATGGAATAACAACGAAATTACTAATGATGAAATAGTTGGGGAATTGATGAAAATAGTAGATGGTTATCGGAAATGTAGATAATTGTGCAGCCAGCGATACAGATATTAGCCCCCATGCCTTATCAACAACCCAGAACCGGCTCCTGAACAGGCGATAAAACCGGGGTTGAAAGAAAATGATTCCGGTAACAGCAATATAGGAAAGCTGAAAGCCTACTTCCATGATCAGGTAAGGGTTGATCAGCAAAAGAAAGAAGGCTGAAGCAGCAATGGTATTGTACACATTCCCCGGTCGTTTTAACGATTGTCCGATGGTAACGAAACTGAACATGGTGGCAGCCCGCATTACCGAAGGGGATAAACCGGTCAGGAACGCAAAGAACCAGAGGAACATTATGATCAGAGAAGCCCGTATGATCGTGCCACTTCTGAATTTTCCGAGAAAGCCCAGGAGATAGAACAAAAGAAAGTATAAAATGCCAACATGCAACCCTGATATTGCCAGGACATGCATTACACCTGCATTCTTATACAGATCCTGCAGGTTGTCATCCAGTTTATCTCTGAATCCCAGGGTTAATGCACCGGCTATAGCCATCTCTTCCTCTCCAAAATGAAATTTCTGATAAATGCCCAGCAGGCGATGCCGCATTTTTGCAGAGATCAGCTGCAGTGTATTCCCTTTGTTTGCTGCCGTCCGTTCCCAATCCTCAGATCGCAGGTACATCCGGCAGTAGATTCCACGACGGTACAGGTACCTTCTGTAATCAAACTCATACGGATTGTTGTAGAAAGGAATTTCCTGAAATTCTCCCTCTATCTTAAGTTGATCGCCAATGAATAAATCCCTGACAGCTGAATCTTTTTCAAAGTAAACCAATGCACTGCCTCTGGTATTTTCCCAACCTTCAGGAGATTTAATTTGCCGCACCTTAAGAATTGCCTTATATGATCTGGGTTTCTCTTCCGGCACTTCTGTAACCACGGCAATTATCTGGCTCTCTCTCATGCCATAATGTGTGAAATTTCCGCGGTTTTCTTTAATGGATAACAGAGAGCAACCAAAAAAGAAAAGCATAATATTCAGTGTAACACCAAAAAACCATCGTCTATGATAATCGGGTGACACGTTCTGCCAGGCAAAAACTATAAAAAGGGAAACGGTGGACAGGGCAAACAATACCAGAGTTCCTGTGCAGGGTAAAGAAAGATATGACTGGAAAAGGATACCAGCAACAAATGGTAGTAGGAGGCGGACATAGGGCCACTGCCGTAATTCTTGCTCTGAAATCATGAAAAACAGATCTATCCGGGTGGATATAAATGTACAAAAAAACCGCTACATGTACTCACCAGGAAAAACCGTATTGGAAGAGAATTCTTTGCCCCGGCTGCAAAAATAAATTTGGAAAGTAAATCCAAATTGGCTATTTTAAACAACTTGAAAAATAAGAATTAATTCTAAAATAATATCATATAATGGCCAATCTTTCAAATAGTTATATGGGTATTGAATTAAAAAATCCCATCATTGTCGGTGCCAGTAATCTTGTTACTGATGTGAACACCGTTAAAAAACTGGAACAGGCAGGAGCAGCTGCTATTGTTTACAAATCCCTTTTCGAGGAGCAGGTCCAGCTGGAAAACCTTGAGATGCAGCAGGACCTCGAAGAATACAATGAGATCCACGCAGAGATGATAACCCTTTTTCCCAATCTTCAGCATGCCGGGCCGGAAGAACATTTGCTGAACCTGAAAAACCTGAAAAAGGAAGTCAATATACCCGTTATCGCCAGCCTCAATTGCGTATATGAATTTACCTGGGCCGAATATGCCGTGGAACTTGAAAAAACCGGTGTTGACGCCCTGGAATTGAACTTCTATGCAACACCCAGGGATTTCGATAAAGATGGAAAGGAGATCGTGGATGAACAGGTGGCCATACTTAAAAAAGTCAAAGCTAAAATTGGGATTCCGGTCAGTGTAAAACTCAGCCCATTCTATACAAATCCCCTCAAGGTCATTGCAGAGATGGATAAAGCGGGTGCCGATGCCTTTGTTCTATTCAACCGGCTCTTCCAGCCCGATATTGAAGTTGAATCGGAAGAAATGCACTTTCCCTGGAACCTGAGTAATATCGAAGATAGTCGCCTGTCGTTAAGGTTTGCCGGGTTATTGTATGGGAACATCAAAGCCCAGGTATGTGGTAATACCGGTATTTTTGAAGGTGCTGATGTGGTTAAGATGTTGCTCGCCGGAGCCGATACCGTTCAGGTGGTCAGTACGCTTTACAAGAACAAACCGGAACAGATTGGAAAGATGATCAGGTCACTGGAGGAATGGATGGATGCTAAAAAATATGAATCGATCGCCGATTTCAAAGGGAAATTATCCAGGAAAAACATCACTGATCCTTATGCTTATAAGCGTGCACAATATGTTGATATCCTGATGAAAGCAAACCGGATCTTTCAGCGCTATCCGCTCAGATAGGTTTTTACTGGAGGGTCTCTGAATTCAGTTTCTTTTTGGGAAGAATGGTTTTGTACCTTGCTTCGAATTTACCCTTCGATATAGCATTCAGTTTATTCTTGAGTAGTCGCTTTTTAAGTGGCTGCACCAGATCGGTAAAGAGTATCCCTTCCAGGTGGTCGTATTCATGCTGAATGATGCGGGAAGCGATCCCGTCATAATACTCATCGTGTAATTCAAAATTCTCATCATAGTACCGGATTCTAATCCGCGGTTCCCTGTCCACATCTTCCCGTATGTTAGGAATGCTCAAACACCCTTCGTTAAACGGACTCAACACGCCTGTTCTTTCAATGATCTCCGGATTGATAAATGCTATTTTGAACCCTTTCAGAGAAGGGTCATCATCGGACAGGCTGTTCGCATCGATCACAAAAAGCCGGACAGCTTTGCCCACCTGGGGTGCCGCAAGTCCCAAGCCATCGGAGACATACATGGTTTCCCACATGCTTTCCAAGAACTCCTGCAATCCCTCCTCATCCTTCCGGAGTTCGCGGGACTTCTTCCTGAGAACCGAGTGACCATATACAACTATTGGATATATCATTGCCTGTTCATTTTATATTTTCAGCGGTTTGGTGGTCAAGAAATGACTGTAGAATAATTGCAGCACTGATGGTATCGATAAGCGCTTTATCCTGCCTGTCCTTTTTCTTCAGCCCACCATCTATCATCGTTTGCCTGGCAAGTCTGGAAGTAAATCGTTCATCCACAAGCTCAACCGGAATAGAGGGATACTTATTCCTCAATTTGCGAATAAATGGATTAATAAATTCAATCGCCTGTGAAGGATCATTGTTCAGTTTCCTTGGATATCCCACAACAAATCGTATCACCTTTTCCCTGGAGAGGTACTCCTCCAGGAATTCCCATATCTCAGCTGATGGAACGGTTTTCAATCCGTTTGCAATCATCCCTCCAGGGTCGGAAACTGCTATCCCCACACGCTTCCGTCCATAATCAACACCAAGCATTCTGCCCTGAACCATTATTTATTTATTTAAAAAGATCATTTAGTATAATCCATTGCTGCCATTCTCACATAGGAGTTATACCTCCAGCGTGCATTTTCCTCAGCTGATTTAAACAAAGCTGCAGCTTCACCGGGGAACGACTTTTTCAGGGAGGTATACCTCACTTCCGAATTCAGAAAATCCTGGAATGCAGACCATTCCGGTTCTTTTGAATCGAGGGTAAATGGATTTTTACCTTCTGTTTCAAGCATTGGATTAAAACGGTAGAGGTGCCAGTACCCGGCCTGGACGGCAAATCTCTCCTCATCCTGAGATTTGTTCATCCCTCTTCTCAAACCATGATTAATACAGGGTGAGTAGGCAATAATGAGAGATGGTCCGGCATAGGCTTCTGCCTCTTTTATGGCTTTAAAGTACTGCGATTGGCTGGCACCCATAGCTACCTGCGCGACATAGACATAACCATATGTCATAGCCATGGCTCCAAGGTCCTTCTTGCGGATCCTTTTACCTGCAGCAGCAAACTTGGCAACAGCACCAACCGGTGTAGCTTTTGACGACTGTCCGCCGGTATTTGAATAGACTTCCGTATCCAGCACCAGCATGTTTATATCGTCACCGGAAGCAATCACATGGTCAAGTCCTCCATAGCCGATATCATAAGCCCACCCATCTCCACCGATCACCCAGACTGATTTCTTAATAAAGTATTGTTCGAGAGCCAGCAATTCTTTAGCTACCGGATCTTTCTCCTTTTTCAACAAGGGAATAACCTTTGCCGATGCATCTTTAGATCCCTCTGCATCGTCCTTTGCTTCAATCCACTCTTTGCAGGCTTCAATGGTAGCCTTTGAGAACTTATCGTTCATGTTCTCCTTCATGATCCGGGCGATTCTGGCTCTTAGTTTAGAAACGCCCAGTGCCATACCATAGCCATACTCGGCATTGTCTTCGAAAAGTGAATTTGCCCAGGCAGGACCTTTGCCATTCCTGTTGGTACAGTAGGGAGTAGCAGGAGCTGTTCCACCATAAATAGACGAGCATCCTGTGGCATTGGCGATCATCATCCTGTCGCCATACAACTGAGTGATCACCTTAATATAGGGCGTTTCACCACATCCGGCACAGGCTCCTGAAAACTCAAACAAAGGCTGAGAGAACTGACTGTTTTTGACCGTCTTATCCTTTGGTACAACGGTATCTTTATACCCGATGACTTTGTGCATGTAGTTCCACCTTTCCGCTTCATCCATCTGTGTGCCGAGCAATTTCATGACGAGGGATTTCTCCTTTGATGGACAAATATCTGCACAGTTGCCACAACCGGTGCAATCGAGCACACTTACCTGTATCCTGAAGTGATATCCTTTCAGTTGGGCTTTCCCTTCAAGGGTAGTCGTTCCTTCGGGCAGGTTTGCCACCTCGTCGTCTGTAAGGAGGAATGGGCGGATGGCGGCATGGGGGCAAACAAATGCACACTGATTACACTGAGTGCAATTCTCAGGTTGCCATTCCGGTACATGTACGGCAACGCCTCTTTTTTCATACTGTGTTGTCCCTGGAGGGAAAGAACCGTCTTCCCTGCCAAGAAACGCACTTACCGGAAGATCATCACCACGGAGACTGTTTATCGGTTCGAAAACTTTCTTTATAAAATCGGGGAGGTCCCGGGTATCTTCTTCCCTGGTAATCGTTACTTTCTTCCACTCATCCGGGATCTTGACTTCAATCACTTCACCACCCTTGTCCACTGCCTCATGGTTCATGCGCACAATTTCTTCACCTTTGGCACCATAGGTTTTCACAATTGCCTTCTTCATTTCATCCATGGCAAGCGAATAGGGGATGACCTCTGACACCTTAAAGAAGGCCGACTGCATGATGGTGTTGGTTCTTCCTCCAAGTCCGATCTTTTCTGCAATTTCGGTCGCATTGATCATGTAAAATTTTATATCGTTTTCCGCCATGAACTTTTTCATGTGATCGGGGATCCGTCTTTTGGTCTCTTCCTCATCCCATATGCTGTTCAGGAGAAATGTTCCCCCTTTTTTCAACCCTTTCAACATATCGTATTTGGTAAGATACGATGGTACATGGCATGCCACGAAACTGGGTGTATTAACCAGGTAAGTTGAACGTATGGGGTTATCACCGAAACGTAAGTGGGAGACGGTAATACCACCTGATTTTTTCGAATCATACGCAAAGTAGGCCTGTGCATACTTATCGGTACTATCTCCGATGATCTTGATGGAGTTTTTGTTGGCTCCCACAGTACCATCTGCACCGAGGCCATAAAATTTAGC
>CAYZVJ010000069.1:10667-16537 GCA_964481765.1 uncultured Rikenellaceae bacterium
TGGAGTTTTTGTTGGCTCCCACAGTACCATCTGCACCGAGGCCATAAAATTTAGCCTCAAAACTCCCTTTGGGGCTAATGCTGACTTCCGGGCCCAGAGGCAGGGAAAGAAAAGTAACATCATCTTCTATTCCCACTGTAAATCGGGTTTTGGGTTTCTCGAGTTTCAGGTTGTCATACACGGAGATGATCTGTGCCGGAGTGGTATCCTTCGAACTCAATCCGTACCGTCCGCCAACAATGATTGGTCGCTCTGATTTTTCAAAATAGATCTCCCTGACATCAAGATAGAGGGGCTCTCCCAGAGCACCTGGTTCTTTGGCACGATCGAGTACGGCAATTCGTTTGACCGATTTGGGCATGGCTTTAAAGAAGTACTTTTCAGAGAAGGGTCGGTAAAGATGAGGCACTACCAGTCCGACTTTCTCTCCTTTCGCGTTCAGGTAATCAACCGCCTCCATGATGGTTTCTGTCACAGATCCCATGGCCACTACAATGTTCTCGGCATTGGGGTCACCATAATAACGGAACGGATGGTATTCCCTGCCTGTCATCTTCTTGATCTCATTCATGTACTGTTCGACGACATCATCAACCGGATCATAAAACCTGTTAATCGACTCTTTTGCCTGGAAAAAAATGTCCGGGTTCTGAGCAGTTCCCCGTGTGACAGGATGTTCCGGATTCAGGGCCGAATCCCTGAATTTCTGCAGCGCTTCATAATCAATCAGCTGCGCAAAATCTTCATTGGTAAAAGCATCTACCTTTTGCACTTCATGAGAGGACCTGAATCCATCAAAAAAATGAAGAAAGGGGATCCTGGTCTTGATGGCACTGAGGTGTGCAACCCCGGCAAGGTCCATAATCTCCTGAATGCTGCCACTGGAAAGCAGGGCAAACCCCGTTTGACGGGTGGCATACACGTCACTATGATCTCCAAAAATGGAAAGAGCATGGGCTGCCACACTTCTTGCACTCACGTGAAAAACACCCGGCAAAAGTTCAGCCGCAATTTTATACATGTTCGGGATCATGAGCAGCAAACCCTGTGAAGCCGTATAGGTTGAGGTCAATGCACCCGATTGAAGTGAACCATGAACGGCTCCGGAAGCTCCGCCTTCCGATTGCATCTCAACCACCTTTACTTCTTCTCCAAAAATGTTTTTTCTCCCATGAGCTGCCCACTCATCAACATTTTCAGCCATATTGGAGGAGGGTGTAATGGGATATATCGCTGCGACCTCACTGAACATATAAGCAATATAAGATGCTGCATAGTTCCCATCACAGGTAACAAAATTCTTTTTCTTAGCCATTTTTATATCTTTAAGTATTTAAATAACAAACATTTATTTTGTTTTGTCCAGAACCTATAAAATTAATACAAATTGTTTGGATATGGAATTACATTAACCTGATTTATAACACAATTTTTCAATTTACTATTAAATTGCATTCACATGAGCCTCCGGGCAACCGCATTGGGAACAATACAAACCGGCCAGATGGCTCGCAATGTTCAGGAGATTGGAGCAAAAATAATTTGTGGAAAATGGATAATCTATGAAATTTATCAGCTTATCGCAGAAGGTTCTTAATCGCTGTTCATGGAGATCAGGAACTCCTCATTCGATTCGGTTTGCATTAACCTGTCACGCAAAAACTCCATTGCTTCAACTGCATTCATATCGGTCAGGTAATTCCGCAAAACCCAGATCTTGTTCAGGATGTTTTTATCCAGAAGAAGATCTTCACGTCGTGTACTTGATGCAGGTATATCGATGGAGGGGAATATCCGTTTATTTGAAAGTTTACGGTCAAGCTGAAGCTCCATGTTACCGGTCCCCTTAAACTCCTCGAAAATCACATCATCCATCTTTGAGCCGGTCTCGGTAAGTGCTGTAGAGATGATGGTCAGTGAACCGCCATCCTCAATATTCCTGGCAGCACCAAAAAACCGTTTGGGTTTGTGGAGGGCATTGGAATCCACTCCTCCCGATAACACCTTACCGGATGCAGGGGAGATAGTATTAAAAGCACGAGCCAAACGGGTGATCGAATCGAGTAAAATAACCACATCATGCCCGCATTCAACCAACCTTTTCGCCTTTTCCAAGACAATGTTTGCTACCCGGACATGCCGTTCAGCCGGTTCATCAAAGGTCGATGCAATGACTTCACCGTTAACATTGCGTTGCATATCGGTAACCTCCTCCGGCCGTTCATCAATCAGGAGAATCATCAAATAGACCTCTGGCTGATACCTGGCAATAGCATTGGCCACCTCCTGCAAGAGAATGGTCTTCCCTGTTTTTGGCTGGGCAACGATCAGTCCCCGCTGCCCTTTGCCAATCGGGGTAAACATATCAATCACCCTCACCGAGAGACTGCCCTCGCCGGGTTGGGTAAGCGTAAATTTTTCATCCGGGAAAAGGGGCGTCAAGTAATCAAAGGGTACCCTGTCCCTGATATAGTCCGGATACCTGCCATTGATCTCCTCCACCTTGATCAACGGAAAATATTTTTCTCCATCCTTGGGTGGCCGGATGGATCCTTTGACCGAATCTCCGGTTTTCAAACCGAACAGTTTGATCTGGGATTGAGAAACGTAAATATCATCGGGAGAGTTGAGGTAATTGAAATCGGCCGAGCGCAGGAAACCATACCCGTCCGGCATGATCTCAAGAACACCCGAACTGACAATTATCCCATCAAAATCATAACTCTTTTCCCGTTTCTCGGGTTTCTTGCCCGACTCATCTTCCCGGGGCTTTTTTTCAGGCACCTCCCGCTTTTGCTCTTTCGCCTGGGGAGCTATATATTCTTCAGATGGAATGATACTGGATTCAGCCACATCATCCTGTTTCCTGTCGATTGGATGATCAGGAGCCTGCTCATCCACAATGTCTGAGCTGAAAAGTTTTACCGGTTTGCGCTCTCTCCTGGCCTGTGATTTTTCACGTTTGGCTTTTCCCGATTCCCTTTTTGATCTCTCTGCCTGGGGTTTCCTCTCTTTCGAAGGCTTCTTCTCCCCCGGTTTGGATTCGGTTGCTGATATGGCCTGCTGATCCAGGATCTTATAGATCAAATCCTGTTTCCGAAGGGACTCTACTCTTTTGATCTTTAATTCTTTTGCTATTTCACGAAGATCCTGTAAGAGCTTTTTGTTCAATTCAAGAATGTCATACATAAAATTAGATTGGAAGTGTTTGTGTGGGTCAATTCTCTTTTACTAATAATAAGGATATACTGATAATAATAAGGATATACTGATTTATTAATCCATCGGGAATAATAATACTAATCTAAAAAAACGGGTATAAGGAAATGACCAAATAGAAATTTGAAATGGAAATTATATGCAATATTACAGAAATCCTGAATACTGACAAAAAAAATCATAAAAAAAACAGATTTTATCACCCGGAAAGGGTGATTATTACACCAAAATTGATCCATGTATGGACCAATGTAATGACAAGAAATATATATCTACTTGTTTATCAGTAACTTAAAATAATTATTAAATTCTATTTTTTTATTTTTTTTCTGGTATTCTTCGAAACCTTTCATTTTAGTTAAACGTATAAGTCGTAGTCCTAAACCCCGCCCTTGCATGAGGCAACTTAAAATCATCAAACAGGTTACCAACCGGGAAACCCCTTCCCTTGATAAATACCTTCATGAAATCGGCAAGGTGGAATTGCTTACTGCCGAGGAAGAGGTGGAACTGGCTAGAAGGATACATAAAGGTGATTTAAAAGCATTGAATCGTCTTGTTAAAGCAAATCTGCGTTTTGTTGTTTCCGTTTCAAAACAGTATCAAAACCAGGGGTTGAGCCTGCCGGATCTGATCAATGAAGGAAATCTTGGACTGATTAAAGCAGCGCAGCGTTTTGATGAAACGCGTGGATTCAAATTCATTTCCTATGCCGTATGGTGGATCCGGCAATCGATTTTACAGGCACTGGCTGAACAGGCCAGAATCGTGAGATTACCATTAAACAAGATTGGTTCGATCAACAAGATCAATAAAACACTGGCTGAACTGGAACAACTATTTGAAAGGGAGCCCACCAATGTTGAGATTGGTCATGCACTTGAGCTTGCTCCCACCGATGTAAAAGAAGCCATAAAAAGCGCCGGACGGCATGTATCGATGGATGCACCGCTGGGGCAGGATGAAGAGGGGGATATGTACGACGTACTGCTTAGCCTGGATGCACCCAGTCCGGACAAAGAGTTGTTAACAGACTCGCTCAGAAAAGAGATTGAAAGAGCATTGAATACCCTGACTAACAGGGAGGCAAATATCGTGCGCCTCTATTTTGGACTGAATGGGAAGCATCCGCACACACTGGAAGAGATTGGTGAAGAATTCAACCTGACCCGCGAACGGGTTAGACAAATAAAAGAGAAAGCCATTAAACGGCTGAAACATGTGACACGCTGTAAAATACTGAAAACTTATCTTGGCTGAAAAAGTCCGCGACCCGGATTGATTTTTATACCGTTAGAAAATAAAGAGAGAATTTCGTTTTTCTCTTTATTTTTTTTATCGCTATTTTTACGGAAACAAGAATCCATATATTACTCTTCTTTATGAGCCATCTGATTGCACCCTCTGTCCTTACGGCAGATTTTCTGAATCTTGCCGGAGAAATTGATATGATCAATCAAAGCGATGCCGACTGGATCCACCTGGATATCATGGATGGTGCCTTTGTACCGAATATCACCTTCGGTTTCCACATCATCAAACAGATAAAAAAAGTGGCAAAAAAGCCGTTGGATGTTCATCTGATGATCATGGATCCGGACCGTTATCTGGAATCGTTTCACGAAGCAGGTGCAGATATCCTCACCGTTCATTACGAAACCTGCAATCACCTGCACCGTACGGTCCAGACAATTAAATCACTCGGTATGGATGCCGGTGTAGCCATCAATCCTCATACTCCGGTGCATCTCCTCGAAACAATCCTTCCCGATCTGGACATGGTATTGAACATGACGGTAAACCCAGGCTTTGGAGCACAGTCGTTCATTGAATCGAGTTACGGGAAGATCAGAAAGCTCAAAGAGCTGATCCGGCAGACAAAATCCCCCGCACGCATCCAGGTGGATGGTGGTGTCGGACTTCAGAATATTGGTAAACTGCGGGATGCCGGAGTGGATGTGTTCGTTGTGGGTAATACCGTCTTCAGTGCAGATGATCCGGTTGCAATGATCAGGAAGTTGAAGGAAATTTGAGGTAAATAAACAGTAGGCAGTAGGCAGTCGAAAAATATGCAATAGGCAAGGAGCCGAAGAGATCTTGATCCCATCTGAATTATTACAATACATATTATAGTGATTATAAAAATCCCACGCCTCTCAATAATATCTCAATACTTCATTAAGATTTTACTACAAATTTGTCAGGGTTTTCAATCATGAAATTCAGAAGTTTACCTACCTCTTCAGCCTGATTACATAGATTTTCATACGTGTTCTTTTTCAGATATTCGAATGCTAATGCGAAATCAAGCCAGACGATTGTTTCACTGTTTTCACTATCCGCATCTGTAAGTTTACTAATAAAGTGTTTGGGATAAACTCTTTTCCGATAACTTTCACCAATGCAAGCACAAACTGACCTGGATGATTTTCTAATCTGGTCAGTTAAAGAATACATTTCTTCTTTAGGAAATGATTTAGATACCTTAAAGATTTTCAAAGCTAGGTCAAAAGCCTTTTTGTATACTAATAAATCTCTGAACATAATTGTGAAGTTTAGTTAATATGAAAACTTTATTTAAAAGATGATATCAAATTGCCTACTGCCTACTGCCTACTGCCTACTGCCTACTGCCTACTGCCTACTGCCTA
>CAYZVJ010000069.1:16637-18161 GCA_964481765.1 uncultured Rikenellaceae bacterium
CCGGGAAGGTTATCAACAGCCATGACCGTGATATTTCCCTTGCTGAATGGATCGCTCTCCTGGCCTGATCGTGGATCATAGTCATAGAATGGTTCTGCGATGGTGGATGCCCTCAGGGTAGAGGGAATTGGCTTTTTGATATCACAACTGATATCGGCAATGACCTTAATGGAGAAGTCCGATGCGAGGTAATCTTCTGGTATCATAAACACCGGGGATTGGGGATCCCAGAAATGAGATGCAATAAACAGGTCTGTTTTTTTGGTATAGGGAAAGAATGTTGATTCGTACTCTTGAGGATGCTGAATAAAATGGTTAAATCCGTCAGGGCCAAAGGCGGTGCCGTCTTTCCGTCGCGTATAATGCCATGGATCGAGCCTGGAAAAGACCGGCATGTTGTATTTTTTGTGCAGGAAATCCCCGGGTGAAACCTCTTTGATGTTAAGGGGAGCCAGGGTTTCGAGTGCTCCATGGGCGACACGTCCGCCACCGGTAATGAGGATACGCAGTGGAGGCAGTTTTAGTGCACTCACATGGGTCAGCATCTCTTCCAGGTCATGGCATTCATGGGCTGGTTTCAGGGTAAAGTCACCAAACCTTTCTCCACAGGCTCTAAGCCCGTTGTAAGCACCCACAATTCCGGCCCACCGTCCGAATGCCACCAGCCTGAACCCGTGTTGATCGGTAAGGTATTCGTAATCGATGAGGGTTATCTTCTTCTCAACAACATGTTGAAGGAGGGAACGGTTGTACGACTGTTTTTTTGCGGTATGCGAGAAAAAAAGATAGGTTTTATCCGGGATCAATTCGGGAATATGGACCTCTTTTACACCCAGGAGCACATCGCATGCAGAGATATCACTGCTGACATGCAGACCAAGGTCTCTAAACTCATTATCGGTAAAGCATCTGATCTCGCTGGATTGGACAATGAGTTCGACATTGGGAAACCGGTTTTGGATCTCCCGGGCACGCCTGGGTCCTATAGGAACCCTCCGGTCGGGCGGGGTTTTGGTCTCTTTCAGGATTCCAACTACAATCTTGTCTTTCATGACTGAATGATTTACTGCGAAAGTAGTGAATATGGAACAATTTTTGAGGCTTTTAGGGTGGAACATTGCCGAAAAGATTTTGTATCTTTGCACCAGCATGGGGCTGACTGGACTTGACAGCAAGCTGAGGTGGTATGCAAGCATGCAGAGCGTTGTGGTATAGCTCTATAATAACATGTCACAACACAATAACTGGCGAAAATAACTACGCTCTCGCAGCCTGATCGAAGTTTAGTAGGTTAATGGCTTAATTCCGGTACAAGGTACCGGAACGGGACGTCTCTCGGGCGGTCATACTCCGTTCCAACCCGGTTAAGAGGCGCTCGCAATTCGGAGTTAGCTGGCAGGAGGTCCTGGCCTGACAGTGAACCCTTAAGGACTACGGAATAATTTGGTCGTTCTGCACCTGATTTTTCCCGACAATCAAGCAGAACTAAGCATGTAGAAAACATATGGTCTCCTTGTCTGGACG
>CAYZVJ010000070.1:0-12600 GCA_964481765.1 uncultured Rikenellaceae bacterium
ATTCCGGAAGGATCAGGCAGGGATCTTAATACAATGAATTTATACATGGTGTGACCCATGGCGGCTACCACGATAGCAAGCACCCTGTTTACCGGACGTATCCGTCCCTGAAGGTATCCGCGAAAAAGCAACTCTTCTGAAATACCGATCAGGGGTGAAATGATGGCAAAGGTGGTGAGGGAAACGGGGAAGGTGGTATCAACGTAAAAATAGCGGTAACTTACTCCAAGTATTCCTCCAGCTAAGATACCGGTGATCAGAAAACCGATCGCCCCGGGTGTGAATCGAAGGGCGCCGAAAACAGAAATGCTTTCTTTCGCATTTTTGAAAAAGATTACGAGGCTGAGAGCGGCAAGAAACAGACCGGTAAAGGAAATGACAACCAACCACGATCGTTCATGCACGTAAAGTGCAAAAAGGAATAGACCGACCAGTACAAGAAGAACATCCTGGTATCGCGATATCCTTTTAAAGAAACCGGGAGGTCTGTCCATCTACCTGTTTTTCAGCCCGTGAAACTTCTTCTGTTGATGGAATAGCCATATGAAAAATAGCATGGGAAACAAAAGCAGGATCCACCCTGATCCCATGCACAATCCACCTCCGGGAAGGACCTGCAAGCCGGGAAGAGCTTCTGTGATCCCGGAAATTTCATCAGTCGACTCTTCAAATTTGTCCTCCTCAATCACAAGCAACCTGAGGTTGGACATTGTTGAAAGAGGCGTCAGATCAATATCAGGAAGATCGATAATGAGGCACTGTAATGCATCCATTGTTGCGACGTCTGAAAGGTCACGGATCTTTTCACATCCGATCAGTTCGAGTACCTGGAGATCAGGAAAGGATGAGCTTATTTGAGAAAGATCCTCAGGTTTGGTAAGCGTCGGATAGGAGACCCACATCATGGAATGAAAATGATTCATCGTCTGAATATCTTTGATCCTGCTGCAAAAGGGAAAACCCAGAGTTTTCAGCGAAGAGATTTCGCGGAGATACCCGATGTCTGACAGTGTGTCGCAGCAGACAACATAAAGATTTAACAATTCAGGAGTCTGTTCCAGGAAGGACAGATCGGTAATGTGGGGTTCGACCAGTGTTAGTGACTGCAGGAATTCAGCATTGGGAAGGGAATAATGGCCGGTTTCCAGGGGATTCCAGCTTTTCAGGATCAGGGATACGAGGTTGGGAAGGAGATCATGATCCAATGTCCATTGAATATCTTCTCCTTCCACACCAAGCAATTCCACTTCATGGAACAGGGAAACAACGGAGGGATCCTCAATATTTAATTGACAGTCTGTAAGATAAATCCATTTTGGGGACAGGGCTTGCAGGGTTTTTATATCACTTTCATTTATACCATTGTCACACTCAAGCACCAATCCGCCTCCGGCACCCTGTTTTGCAATTTTCTGAAGCAGGGGTCTGTATCTTTCCGGTATCGGAAGCGCAACCTGCAGTGTCCGAAGTTGACTGAATGTTTGTTCATCCACGGAATCAAGCCATTCCATGAGCAACGAGTCTTTTGTTAAATAAAGTGCCACCAGGTCATCCTGATCATAAAATCTCTTTGTGCAAACCGTATCAATAGCCACATCAATGCTATTTCCGTAATTCATGTCGTACCTCATAAACAGGCTTTCATCCTCAAACATCAGGAACAGCAGATCGCCATTGGCGGCCATGATCACCGATTTGCCGGAAGTATCGGCATATGATCCGAAAAGGATGTGGGTTCTCGAGAGGTTAAACACGGCGGTAACATTGGAAAACTCAACCATGTTAAGGGTAAAATCATCGCTGGATCTATCGGTTGAGCAACTGAGCTGAATAAACAGGGAAATGAAACCGAAAAGGGACAGGGAGAAGGGTATTCTCTTCATGATCTCAGGTTTAATGGTGTTTTACTGAAAAGGCAAACTCATGTTATAGGGGGCATTTAAAAGCATTGAACAAGCGCTGATCTCCACCAGGAGTAATAAATATCCTCCAGGTCTTCCGGGGAGGGGAATGGATAGAACCGAAAACTCTTCTGGTCGCCGATGAAAAAACCATCTTGTATGGTGCGGTATGACATCTCCCCCCTGTAGTAACGCAACACGGTCTTTGTGGGTCTTTCCGGGTATTCCTTCAGACGCAGCAAACAATCGCGCAGGTGATCGGGATTGGGATAGGGAAGATTCTCAATTGGAGATGTCGGATCGAATGCCAGTTTGTTGAGTGTTAATTCTGCAAAAAAGAGCTTTGGTGTCGATACCGGTTTGGATGTATCGGTAAGGAATTTTATGAATTCCGGTGGTGACAGCCGGCTGGCAACACGGGTGGTTATCGGATTAAACTGCTGGTACAGGTGAACCAGTGGCCGCTTTTTATCCACGTATTCGGCAGGTTTTAATTCCAGAACCTTACCGTCATCAGTGACCAGGTAGAGATTCAGTAGCGCTTCCAGGGGTACATTTTCAAGCACACGGTATATGGATAAAAAAACAGACCGTTTGGGTTCTCCATTTTCATATGGGACCAGTTTCTCTTTGACATAGTCCATGGGCAGATCCATTTTCCCGGGATCCAGCTGGAAAAAAATTGCCTGGCCCCGTATTCTTTTCTTTGTACCAACTGCAAGGTAGTTCCCAAATTCTGCCGGTGGCAAATGAGAAGCTACCAGGGATTCAGGAATGGCGGATAGATAAAAGTATTCTTGCATGGCATATCCCTTAAGGTTTGACAAAAACGTTTTTCCGAAGGAAAGCAGTACGGAATGGGTATGTAAATAAAAGTACGAAAAAAAAGGGAAAAGGAAAAACTATAGGAAGGGTTATAATTATGGAATAAGTTACAGACAGAAATAACATATTATATGACACGTAAAGAGCTGTATTTTTTGTAATTTAGTAAGAGCTTGTCAACTAATAACCTCTGACAGGTGATTTTAGTTGTTGATTTGTTCAAAGAAGTTGGTTTGAGCTGTCTTTCGGATAAATAAAAAACGACCTCTTTCGAGGCCGCTTTACATGTTTTCACAACGGAATAATCCTTATTGTGAGTTGCTTCAAATTGTACTTTCAAATTTATCAAAATAATTCTAAGCTGTGTCAAAAATCGTAAAATCACAATTTACTCATGAATTGTTTATTTTCAAAGATATTCATGAGCTCGCCTCGGTAAACCTCGGCTTGGTTGAAAGCAACAAACCGTCTGATCCCCGCTTTTAGTAGGAGTCTGATGGATATGAGAAATTAAGCCCGAATTTGCTAATTAAATAGCAAAAATAAGCATAAAATTGCTATATTATTTGCATATTATGGCATATTTATGTAATTTTACCAATAAAATCAGTACAACCATGTATCCAAGAGATATCACTGAGTCAATAAATTACTGGCTTAATAAGAACGAAATTTTGATTTTATATGGAGCACGGCAGGTTGGTAAAACAACGCTGATGCGTGAAATCCTGAATAAAAAACAAAATGCAATCATTTTCAATTGTGAATTACCAATAGTCTCTGATGTAATGGAAAGCAAAGATTTATCGCAGATCCGGGCAATTTTTGGGGACAAAAAGATAATTGCACTGGATGAAGCTCAGAAAATTTCGGAAATAGGTAGTATTTTAAAATTGATATATGATGAATTACCACAGTACAAACTCATTGCTACCGGATCAAGCAGTTTTGAACTTGCCAACAGAGTTAGCGAACCATTAACAGGTCGGAACATCAAGTTCAGGTTATATACTTTATCACTGAATGAAATAAAGCAGAAAAAAGGTTGGCTTTGGATCAAAGAAAATCTTAATAATCTAATCGTCTATGGGACCTATCCGGGAATTATAGATCTGAATGTTGCTGATAAACAGATCAAACTTTCCGAAATAACTTCTGATTATCTTTATAAAGATGTATTAATGCATGAGAATATTAAGAACCCGGCCATTATAAGAAAACTTTTAAAAGCTCTTGCTTTGCAGACCGGGGCACAGGTTTCTTATAATGAATTATCAGGTTTACTTGGAGTATCCAGGGCAACGGTTGAAAAATACATTGATCTGCTGGAAAAGAATTTTGTTATTTTCAGCTTACCATCATTCAGCAGAAATTTACGAAATGAAATAAAGAAAAGCAGGAAATATTATTTTTATGATACAGGTATTAGAAATGCACTGATAGGTGATTTTAAGTCGCTCAGCAACAGAACTGATGCAGGAACTTTATGGGAAAATTTCTGTATTAATGAAAGAATTAAATTAAATAGTACAGTGCGACCAAACACCACTGCTTACTTCTGGAGAACCTATGACGGAGCCGAAATAGATCTTATTGAAGAGTATAATGGGCTCCTGTATGTTTTTGAATTTAAGATGAAAAAGAAACGTAAATTAAAGATCCCTGAAAGTTTTGTTAAGAAATATAATCCAAACGATTCTAAAATAATAAGCCCTGAAAATTTACATGAATTGACTGAATAGGGGTTCCCTGCCGTTTTATATCTTCATGTTCTTAAATGGGCAGTTAGTTTACCGGGAATAAAAAAAACTCACCGGGTGAACTCAAGTCACCCGGTGAGTAATATAGTGGAAAATACAGGATCAGTTTGTCTTATTCGCAAACCACATCCTGGAGCGAGCTATCCCAGCAATGCCAGTTTGCATCCTGGTAATGGGCAACATCTTTTACCCGGCCCTCTTTTGTAGTTTTGCTCCACTCAATTTCAACCAGGTTCTGGGTGGATGCAATATAGATGTCATAAAACCGGTCCAGTGGCACTTCGTTGGTGCGGCCATAGGATATATACGATCCGTATTCACCTCCTCCCGGGGTGATAATCATGTACTTTATATCAGCGGAATCATCCGTTTGACTCCGGGTCCAGTCGATCTGCAGGTAAGCTATCGGGATATCCGGGCTACCGTTCAGTATCCATTGACCCTCGGTCCGCAACAGGTTGTGGCTGCCGGAATACCATAGGAAATCAGTAAAAACATTCTCCTTGGATATATACATTTCCCATAACACTGCATCCTCAGTGAGGAAGCCATGCAATTCAGCCTTGTGTGCTACTCCACCTGCCATGAAGTTATAAGTCCAGACCCATTCGTTGTTTCCTTCATAAATGCCTTCGTGGTTAAAGGCTTCATAAAATGATGCAACCGGAACAATGAGGTTCACGGTCAGTACGGTATTCCAAACCAGGACATTCGATGCAGCCCATCCCCAGTTGGTTGCAACAAGTCCTTTAGCATCTGTCGTTGCATCCATGGCTTTTTTGCTGAGAAAATCAGAAAGATCCATGACAAAGGTGGATACCGGTGGAAGATCGGGAGCATCCGGATCATTGTCCTTTTCACAGCTATTGAATACCAGGGGGAAAATGAGGATTGGTAAGGTTATATATGCTAACCATTTTTTCTTTTTCATCATAATCGTGTTTCTTTTAAGTTAAACATCAACTGCTAAAATGTAATGCAGTATACGGAATCAATGAGTTTTTGTTACCTTACATAATGAACAAACGGCAATCGGCGAAAAAAATTTTGGTGGATCCTCATTTTTGGCGACATCTGGGACAAAAGCTTTTTTCAATTACAAAAAATATTTATTTTTGGCGATGATTCACGGGACCCGGAGAAAATGGGAATTTTATCATTCCGTGAAAGTAAATTGAAATAAATCCACTGATCACATAAATCAAATAAAGGAGAAATCATTATGTTGAGTAACCTATTCTGGATTGTCCCTGTGGCATCGACTCTTGCGCTCTTTTTTGCCTGGTTCTTTTTCAGGCAGGTAATGAAAGAGAGTGAAGGCACGGATTTGATGAAAAAGATTGCATCTCATGTTCGAAAAGGAGCGATGGCTTATCTGAAGCAACAGTATAAGGTGGTTGGTAGCTTTTTTCTTGTATTAACCATCCTGTTCGCTATTCTTGCCTATGGTTTCAACCTGCAGAACACGTGGGTTCCGTTTGCTTTTCTTACCGGAGGATTCTTCTCAGGGCTGGCTGGATTTTTCGGGATGAAGACCGCAACCTATGCTTCTGCCCGTACGGCTAATGCAGCAAAAGAGTCTCTGAATCGTGGGTTGAGGGTTGCGTTCCGTAGTGGAGCAGTTATGGGGCTTGTTGTCGTTGGCCTCGGACTGCTGGATATTTCCCTCTGGTTCATCATCCTGAACCATTTCATTGATCTGGAGCAGACCCAGAAGATGATGATCATTACCACCACCATGCTTACCTTTGGTATGGGAGCATCAACACAGGCTCTGTTTGCCAGGGTGGGAGGTGGTATTTTCACCAAAGCCGCTGATGTAGGTGCTGACCTGGTTGGGAAAGTTGAAGCAGGAATACCGGAGGATGATCCCAGAAATCCAGCAACCATTGCAGACAATGTGGGTGATAATGTTGGCGACGTGGCTGGTATGGGAGCTGACCTGTATGAATCCTATTGTGGTTCCATTTTGGCTACTGCTGCTCTTGGTTCGGCAGCTTTTATGAGCAATGAAGTGGAGCAGTTCAAAGCAATACTGGCTCCCATGTTGATCGCTGCCGTAGGCATTGTTCTATCAATTTTAGGCATCTTCCTGGTAAAGACCAAAGAAGGTGCAACACAGAAAAACCTGCTGAAGTCATTAGCCAGGGGAGTAAATTCAAGTTCAATCCTGATTATCGTGTTTTCGTTCCTTATCCTGCAATTGTTAAAAATTGGTGAACCGGTTTCATTTCTTGGGCTGGATTTTTATTCTGTGGGTGTATTTGGTGCTATTGTGGTGGGGCTGATCGTTGGTATCGTGATCGGGAAGGCAACTGAATATTTTACCTCCGAAGAGTATAGTCCCACACGCAAGATTGCTAAAAGCTCCGATACCGGACCGGCAACGGTGATCATTTCAGGAATCGGAGTTGGAATGACCTCCACAGTGGTTCCTGTTCTCGCTATTGCTACAGGCATTATCCTTGCCTTTCTTTTTGCATCGGGATTCGATTTTTCAAACATGGGTGAGGGATTATACGGTATTGGAATAGCCGCAGTTGGCATGCTTTCCACGCTGGGAATTACACTCGCCACCGATGCTTATGGACCCATTGCTGATAATGCCGGGGGGAATGCGGAGATGAGTGAACTGGGACCCGAAGTACGAAAAAGAACGGATGCTCTTGATTCGCTTGGGAATACCACTGCTGCTACCGGAAAAGGATTTGCCATAGGATCGGCTGCCCTTACAGCACTTGCCCTGCTGGCTTCCTACATTGAAGAGTTGAAAATCGGGATCAAACGCCTGTTTGAGAAATCGGGATGGACCGAATATATTTTCCCCAATCATACCAGCATTACTTCTCCTGATGAACTGGACCATTTTTCACTGGATGAATACATGAATTTTTTCGAGGTACACCTGATGAATCCAAAGGTATTGGTCGGTATTTTCCTCGGTGCCATGATGGCATTCATGTTTTCCGGACTAACCATGAATGCTGTCGGGAGGGCTGCAGCACGAATGGTTGAGGAGGTGAGACGGCAATTCCGGGAGATCAAAGGGATCCTGGAAGGGAAAGCGGAGCCCGATTATGCACGGTGTGTTGCCATTTCAACAAAGGGTGCTCAAATCGAAATGATACTTCCTTCCTTGCTGGCGATTGCCGTTCCAATCGTCGTTGGATTAATCTTCGGTGTGGCAGGAACCATTGGCCTGCTGATTGGTGGGCTGGGTGCCGGTTTTGTCCTGGCAATATTTATGGCCAATTCGGGTGGTGCCTGGGACAACGCGAAAAAATATATCGAAAAAGGAAACCTGGGTGGCAAAGGATCGGATGCTCACAAAGCGGCTGTTATCGGAGATACCGTCGGAGATCCCTTTAAAGACACATCCGGACCGAGCCTGAACATCCTGATCAAACTGATGAGCATGGTTTCAATCGTGATGGCTGGCGTAACCGTTGCATTTCATTTGCTTTAGTTAACCTTCAAACTTCTTTAACTCCAGGTCTTTACCATCAAAAACAGCATAGGTGAAGTGCGTCAGCCAGTCCCCAAGATAGATTACCCGGCTCTTTTCATTCAGTGGAAAATCAAGCGGGATATGGCGGTGCCCGAAGATGAAGAAATGAATCTCCTCTCTGGTTAACATCTCTCTGGCAAACCGGATCATGGATTCATTCTTTTCTCCCCTGAATTCAGGGAGTATCCTGGATGACCTGCTGTTATGAGACCATTTGTGGGCAAACCAGATGGTGAAATTTGGATGAAGCCTGGAAAAGAACCATTGAAAGGCAGGGCTAAGATAGATTTTTCTTAATCTAAGGTAGGTTTTATCTTCAGGATCCAGCCCATCGCCGTGGCTCAGGAAGAATGTGTAACCGTTCAGGGTTGTTTGTAACGGTTTATAGTGTACGATCACACCCGTTTCCTCTGGTAAATAATCGAATATGGAGATGTCGTGGTTGCCGGTGAAAAAATGAACGGGTATACCCGAATCGGTGATTTCTGATATCTTTCCCAATAACCGGGTGAATCCGCGGGGAACTACCTTTTTGTATTCATACCAGTAGTCGAAAATATCTCCAAGCAGATAAATCGCTGATGCATCATGCCGGACGGTATCCAACCATTTAACCAGCTTCTTCTCTCTTCCAAGGCTATCGTCGTGGTTCGGGTACCCCAGGTGAGCATCGGAAGCAAAGTATGTTTTTTTGGATTCCTGCATCTGATAAATATTAGCTTGCGCTATTTGACGTTTACCCTTTCCGGATAACTTACATGTTAATCAACTAACTGAGCCAGTTTTATTTTTAGTGTCCTGCCCGTAAAATCTTTTCCTATGATATTTCCTTCCCTGTCCAGAAGATAGTTAGCAGGAAGTTTCTGAATATTAAGCCGATTAATAACCGGGGAGTTTGGATAGTCCAGGTCACTGACATTGATCCATGGTAACTCATCAAAATGAATGGCTCTCCTCCAGGCTTCATTATCGTTGTCGAACGATACCTGATAGATCTCAAATCCCCTGGAATGGTACTGGTTATATACGCTTTTTAATTCTGCATTTTCGCGGATGCTTGCCTCATCCCAGGAAGCCCAGAAACTGAGCAAAACATAGTTACCACGGAGGGAAGAGAGTGCGATTGTATCTCCTTCAACAGTTGGGAGTGAGATATCAATGACAGTGGGTTCACTGCTGCTGATCAACTCATTGATACGATGGGTATTGAATCGTACCATCTCACTTTTCAGATTCGCAATCAAGGCTCTGGTATGTTTCGAATCGGGGTAATGCACCTTCAGGGAATCGGCAACTATCTTCACGTATTGAAGGTCTTTCATATCATAAAGAACATAGGTCACCGAATCATACTGCTGATACAACGCTTTGATACTGGCGAGGGAGGTGATGTTCTCAAGGATAAAACCGATGGTAAACCTTCGCTGCTGCCTGAGCACTGTGTTATATTTTTCGTTCAATTGTATTTCCAGTGTATCAAAACCCTCTTTGTCCATATTGGATCGATAATCGATTACAATTGAATCCAGTGTTTTTTGAGTTTTTAAAAGGTTGTCATCCAGCAGTTTGATTAATTCCGAACCCTCCGATCCCTCGATCGAATACCCATTGGGAAGGAAGTTTCTGTCTGACTCAACATGGACCTTTTCCCCCGGTTCTATCAGCAGTGTAATGAAATTATTTGGTGTAATTTTCAGTTGATAAAAGCTCGGTTCATCTGCTTTAAATTTGAACTGAAACGCCCCTCCCTTTTTTAGATTCACCGAATCAAGATTGACGGAACCAATGATACTCATCTCATCCAGATAAACGATTTCGTTTTCTGCATTGGTAAAATTGCCATAAATACGAATGGTATTCTTTCCCGAGCAGGCAAAAAGGAAAATCAGTGGAACAAAGAATACTGTTTTTTTCATGTAAACAAACAATTAATCGAAAATATCGGATAATTTTTTCCCCAGCTCTTCACCGCGAAGGTCGCGAGCGATGATCTTTCCTTCCCTGTCAAGCAGGAAGTTGGTAGGTATCTGCTGCACATGATACAGGTTGGCTACGATGGAATTCAGGTCACAGACATGGTTCCATTGTTCCAGTCCGTCAATTTCAATTGCCCCAAGCCAGTTTTCCCGGTCACGATCAAGCGAAACCTGAAATATCTCAAATCCTTTTGCGTGGTATTTATTATAATGTTTAACCAGGTTGGGATTCTCCACCCGGCAGGGGTTGCACCAGGCAGCCCAGAAATCAAGCAGTACAATATTGCCTTTTGTTGAAGAGAGGGTGATCGTATCTCCCTCGGGATTCGGAAGGGCAATTTCCGGAGGAACTGCCCCCATCCCAAAAAGAAGCTCCATTTCCCGGCTCGCTTCAATGCGCTGATTCAGTTCAATTACCTGGGCATGAAGTGCCTGTACAGGTTCTGATTCGGGATACAATGCATACAGTATTGAATCAACCATCTCAAAATAACCGAAGTCCTCCATCGGATCAAGCACATAATTTCTGGGAGTGATCTGCTGATAGAGTGCCAGAAGGCTAACCAATGAATGATTGTTGGTGGTAATATATTCGATAGTATACTCCTTCTGATCTTCCAGAATCCGGTTTGAGCGCTCATCGAGATCGGTGATGATAGACCCAATGTTGGGACTATGAATACTGTCATTATAGATCTTATTTAGTTCCCTGAGTTGCTCAACATTCTTTTGCAAGTGCTGGTCGTATTCCTGTATCAGTTTCGAATCGGGAGATCCTTTGATCGTATACGATTCGGAAAGATTGTCCATGTTGGCATTAATCCTGACTTTTTCACCCGGCCGGATCAGCAGGATAATAAAATTGTCCTGACTGCCCCGGAGCAGGAAAAATGTTGGATTCGTCAATTCATGTATAGCCTGAAACGATCCGTCATTACTTACAATGAGCGAGTCAATCGTAGTTAATTTTGAGGTTCCGAGCTCATCCAGATAGAGGGTCATTCCCTGGCCATTCTCTATTGTCCCCTGAAGTTCAAATCGTTCTTGAGCGCTACATCCCGTCAGGATCAATACGATCAGGATCAGACTTTTCATTTTTTTCATAACTGTTTCTTTGGTTCATTCTGTTTTATGCAAATACCTTCCCCTTGTTTTAAACCCTGAAATGTTATTTATTGGTAATCAGGTTGCTTCAGCAGGGAATAATTTTTACGGTGCGAAGATAAGGATTTTTGAATGATTCATCCCATACTTTCTTACTGCTTTATTTTCACTTTTCTATTGATTCGGAAGTTTTTATTTTCGATATTTGTAGGCTATTTTTTTGACATATTTTCTGGAGCAGGCAGACGAGAGTGGAAGTGAATTTGGAAGGCATTTTTTAATTGATTTGGTATGAGTTATCTTAAATTTGATAAGGAACAGCTCATCAACCTGGAATACTCATTAAACAAGGAGATTCTGAGGTCCAACCGGGCAGGGTCCTATTCGTGTACAACACTTGTAGGGTGCAATACAAGAAAATATCATGGGATGCTTGTCAGTCCCATGGATGATCTGGACGGGGAGCTGCATGTTCTTCTTTCCTCTCTTGATGAGACCATCGTTCAGCATGAGAAAGCGTTTAACATTGGTATCCATAAATACCAGGGGGATCATTACGAACCAAGGGGGCACAAGTATATCCGGGATTTTGAAGCGGAACGAATACCCAGGACTATCATTCGTGTCGGAGGAGTGGTGTTGAGCAGGGAGAAAGTGCTGGTGGGAAAAACGGAACAGGTATTGCTTAAGTATACCCTTCTGGAGGCACACTCTCCAACTATCCTCAGACTCAAACCGTTCTTAGCGTTCCGCTGCAGGCATTCACTCAGCAAATGCAATCTGGATGCCAATACCAGGGTGAAGAAGGTTGTCAATGGGATAAAATCAAAAATGTATCAGGGATATCCTTATCTGAACATGCAATTTTCAAAACCGGTTGATTTTATTGCCGGGCCTGACTGGTATTACAACATTGAGTACCTGGAAGAAAAAGCCAGGGGGTATGATTACAAGGAGGATTTGTTTGTGCCCGGTTATTTTGAGGTAAGGATAAAAAGAAGGGAGAGCATTATCTTTTCTGCCAGTCTGAAAGAAATTAATCCGGCGGGGTTGAAACGAAAATTTACAGCCGAAGCAAACAGCCGTGTTCCACGGGATAGCTTCAGGAATTGTCTGATCAATTCGGCACAGCAGTTTTTTGTTCATAAACAGGGGAAGACCGAGATCATTGCTGGATTCCCATGGTTTGGCACCTGGGGAAGGGACACATTCATTTCCCTACCCGGATTGACATTGCCCATGAATGACCTTGAGACCTTTCTCAAGGTGGTTGATACTCAGGTAATAAAACTAAAAGATGGACTATTTCCCAATATGGGGGGTGATAAAGCTCCCGCATTCAATTCCGTCGATGCTCCTCTTTGGTTTTTCTGGGCACTTCAGAAGTATGTGGAACATACAAATTCCAGGTTCGAAATGTGGAAGAAGTATGGTAAAGCGATGAAGTCAATTCTGAATGCCTACCGTAACGGGACTTCATTCAATATCAGAATGGATGAAAACGGATTAATCTATGCTGGTGAAGA
>CAYZVJ010000070.1:12700-18115 GCA_964481765.1 uncultured Rikenellaceae bacterium
AGGAGTTATTAACCCCACGTGGTCTCAGGACGCTCTCTCCCAAAAACCCCCTGTATGAAGGAGAGTATAAAGGGGATCAGGAGGAACGGGACAAAGCGTATCATCAGGGAACTGTCTGGCCCTGGTTGCTGGGGCATTTTGTGGAAGGTTATCTCCTACTGCATAAGAAGAGCGGAATTGGGTTCATCAGGAAGATCGTGATGGGATTTGAGCAGGTAATGAATGAACATGGAGTTGGATCGATCTCAGAAATTTATAATGGAGATCCTCCCCACGAACCGCGTGGGGCCATTTCACAGGCATGGAGTGTTGCTGAGATCCTGCGATCGCTTGATTTACTGGAAGCCTGTGAGAATAAGTAACCTGTTTTGTAGATAGCGTTGTTATAAATGGAGTTCAATATGAAGGTTTTGATGTTTGGATGGGAGTTCCCTCCACATATTTCCGGAGGGCTTGGAACAGCCAGTTATGGTTTAACGAAGGGATTATCCTCTATCGAGGATATCAGTGTAATTTTTGTTGTACCCAAATCCTATGGAGACGAGGATCAGCAAACCATGCGATTGGTTGGTGCAAATACCGTCTCTATTACCAGGAAGAATATTGATTTAAAAGGATTTAAAAAAAAGCTGGATTTTCTTGAAGTGGAATCCGGAATTGTTCCTTATGTCGATCCTGAAGAGTACTGGCAATTGAAGGAGAAAGAGGTTTCCGGGACAAGGAAATTTATCCAGACGGACGAGGAAGGGAAAATCGATTTTACCGGGAAGTATGGAGCGGGTCTGATGGATGAGATAGCAAAGTATGCTGTAGTAGCGTCCGTTATCGCTACTGAAAATGAGTTTGACCTGATTCATGCGCATGACTGGCTTGCCTATCCTGCAGGGATTGCTGCAAAGGAGGCTTCGGGGAAACCGCTTGTTATCCATGTTCATGCAACGGATTTTGACCGCAGCGGCGGGAACGTTAACCCGAATGTATATGCCATAGAAAAAAGGGGAATGGATGCAGCTGACCGGATTATCGCTGTAAGCAATCTGACACGCACTACGGTGATTGAAAAATACCACATCAATCCGGAAAAGGTAGTTAGAGTATATAATGCAGTGGAACCGGTAGAAGAGAAAGAGAACCTGAAGATTAAAAAAGGATTCAGTGAAAAGATCGTTACATTTCTCGGAAGGATCACACTACAGAAAGGACCTGAATATTTTATCGAGGCAGCCTATAAGGTGTTGCAAAAAATGGATAATGTGCGGTTTGTTATGGCAGGAAGCGGAGATATGATGAATAAAATGATCACCAGAGCAGCCAAACTGAAGATAATGGACAAATTTCATTTCACCGGATTTCTGAAGGGTGATGATGTATTTCATATGCTGCGGATCAGTGATGTGTATGTGATGCCTTCCGTATCCGAACCGTTTGGGATCTCTCCGTTGGAAGCCATGCAGTCTAATGTACCGGTGATCATTTCACACCAGTCGGGTGTCGCCGAAATATTAACCCATGCTATCAAAACAGATTTCTGGGATATCGATGCTATGGCTGATGCTATTTATGGCTTGCTGAATTATCCTGCCCTGTCAAAAATGTTTAAGAAATATGGCAAAAGGGAGGTCGATGAATTAAAATGGGAAAAATCAGCTGTGGAAGTGAAAGCAGTTTACGAAGCAGCGCTTCGGAGGAAAAATTAATCTAAATCTTTTAAACTAACAAGGCAATCATAATGAGAACAATATGCCTTTATTTTCAGATCCACCAACCCTTCCGGTTCAGAAGATACCGGTTTTTTGATATAGGGAATGATCACTATTATTATGATGATTTTTCCAATGAATCGATCATGAGAAAGGTGGCTGCCAAATGTTACCTTACGGCAAACCAGGTTTTATTGGAGTTGATCAGGAAGTATGGTGAGAAGTTCAAAGTAACCTTTTCCATATCCGGTATCGCATTGGATCAGTTTGAATTGTATGCTCCGGAAGTGATTGAGTCCTTCAGGCAACTGGCCGATACCGGATCGGTTGAATTCCTGGCTGAAACAAACGCTCATTCCCTGGTTGCCCTGAAGGATCGGGATGAGTTTTTCAGACAGGTTCAGGCTCATGGTAAGAAAGTGGAAAAGTTTTTCGGACAGAAACCCGGCGTTTTCAGAAATACTGAATTGATCTATTCAGACAGCATGGGAGCCATGGTGGCTGAAATGGGTTACGAGGCGATGCTTACCGAAGGGGCAAAACATGTTCTTGGCTGGAAAAGCCCCAATTATTTATATTATAACGCCATCAACCCGAAATTAAAAATTTTACTCCGGAATTTCAAATTGAGCGATGATATCGCTTTCCGTTTTTCAAACAAGGACTGGAACGAGTGGCCATTAACCGCAGATAAATTTGCAGGGTGGCTGAATGCCATCAATAAGAAAGAGGAAATCGTTAATCTGTTTATGGATTATGAAACATTCGGTGAACATCAGTGGGAAGAAACGGGAATATTTGATTTCCTGAAAGCCCTTCCGGGGACCGTCCTGTCCGGGACAAAATTTACATTCAGTACTCCCTCGGAAATAATAAAGGAGTTCCAGCCGGTAGCTGCTGTTCATTGTCCGCATCCGATTTCATGGGCAGATGAAGAACGGGATGTTACAGCCTGGCTTGGAAATGAATTGCAGGAAGAGGCGTTTAACAAACTATATGATCTCTCACCGGTCGTGAATCAATGCAATGACCCGGAAATACTCAAAGACTGGGAATACCTTCAAATAAGTGACCACTTCTACTATATGTGCACTAAATTCTTTTCCGATGGAGCAGTACATGCCTATTTTAATCCGTACGATTCTCCCTATGATGCATTCATTAATTACATGAATATTTTAAGCGATTTTCAATTGCGTGTTCAGGCAGCAGTTCCGGGGTTGGTTGAGGAAAAACGAGTGGCTGAACTGCAAAAACAACTGGCGGAAAAGGAGAAGAAGCTTGAAACGTATGCAGCCGAGCTGGAAAAAGTAAAGCATTCTTCATCACCTAAACCATCTTCTACAGGGACGGCAAAGAGCAGGAAAGCTTCTCCTGCTAAGAGAAAACCGACATCAGGCCCCGACACCAAAAGCAAGCAGAGAAAAAAACCCGGTTCAACTCAAACAAAATCCCCGAAGAAGTAATGAGCAAAGAGATGGTTTCTCCCGATTACCTGTTTGAAACAAGTTGGGAAGTTTGTAATAAAGTAGGTGGAATATATACCGTTATATCGACCAAGGTCGTTACACTAACCCGAAAATTTAAAGACCGGTATATCCTTATTGGCCCGGATATCTGGAGGGACGAAAAGGAGAATCCTGAGTTTACAGAAGATCACGAATTGTTCAGTTCCTGGAGATCCAAAGCCAACAAGGAGGGACTGAGGGTAAAAACGGGCAGGTGGAACATTTCAGGAAATCCAATCGTTATCCTGGTGGATTTTACTCCATTTATATCCCAGAAAGATGGGATCTTCAAAACATTCTGGGAGACCCATAAACTGGATTCGATTTCCGGTCAGTGGGATTATATAGAGCCTGCATTATTCGGGTATGCTGCGGCTAAGATTATTGAGAGTTTTCGAAATTTTCACCTGGAATATGATGACAAAATCATTGCCCAGTTTCACGAATGGATGACCGGTATGGGAATATTGTACCTGGATAAGAACCTACCGCAGGTTGCAACGATATTCACCACTCATGCTACTGTTCTGGGAAGAGCACTGGCAGGTAATAACCGGCCGCTCTATGGAAACCTGGAAAAATTTAATCCGGTTCAGGTTGCCCGGGAATTCAATATCATCTCGAAACACTCCCTGGAAAAAATTTCCGCTTTAACTGCCGATGCGTTTACTACGGTCAGTGAGATCACATCCCAGGAATGTATCCAGTTTTTTGAGAAGGAGGTTGATCTGGTAACTCCCAACGGATTTGAGGACACGTTTATCCCTCAAGGGGATGCCTTTCATCAGAAAAGGGCAGCTGCCAGGCAGAAGTTCCTGGATGTTGCTTCTGCATTGAGCGGAGGGAAAGTATCAGAAAATGCACTGCTGGTTGCAACCAGTGGAAGATATGAATTCAAAAATAAAGGTATTGACCTTTTTATTAATGCACTTGTTGAGCTGAGCAGAAAGGAAGACCTTGGTAGAGAGATTGTTGCATTCATCCTCATTCCAGCTCACCATTATGGGCCAAGGAATGATCTGCTCCAGAATCTTGCCAATCCATCCGGTGCAACCCGTTTGGAAGATCCGTTTCTTACCCATGGATTGCACCATGCAGAATATGATCCCACCCTGAAAATGATCCGGGAAGGAGAACTTGAAAACAAGGTTAATGACCGGGTAAAGGTGATTTTTGTTCCTTCGTACCTGAACGGTAATGATGGAATCTTCAACCTTACCTATTACGACCTTCTCATCGGCCTGGATGTTACCGTCTTTCCGTCCTATTATGAACCATGGGGATACACCCCCCTCGAGAGCCTTGCTTTTCATGTTCCTACAATTACTACTTCACTGACAGGATTCGGCCGATGGGTGAATGACCATTTCAATGATCCCGGCAATGGAATCCTGGTGGTGGACCGAAACGATGATAATGATCAGGAGGTCAAGGAAGGGATCATCCGAAAGCTCGAAATCTTTTCACGGTTTGGCACGAAAGAGGAAGAAGAAGCAAGGAACAGAGCATTCGAAATATCCAGGATTGCACTCTGGGAAAACCTGATAGACTATTACTACCGGGCTTATAACCTGGCGATTAAGAAAGTATTCGGCAGGGTGGATATGTCATCCATCGAAGTGGAGGTTCAACCCTATCCTGCCATGGTAAAACCGCAGGAAGCTCCCGGACCGGTCTGGCGCAAGATCTATGTCGATTCAACACTTCCGGAAAAACTCAAAAAACTGGGCTTGCTTGGAAAAAATTTCTGGTGGTCATGGAATAGTGATGTTGATGAGATTTTTTGCAGCATCGATCAAATATTATGGGAAGAGACCGGTAAGAATCCCGTGTTGTTCCTGGAAACAGTGAATTACCAGAAATTACTCGTGCTGGAGAAAGACCAGGATTTCCTGGCAAAAATTGATCGGGTCTATGAACGGTTTGAAGCATACCTTGACAGATCAAAACACAAAAAGCCACCAAAAGTCGCCTATTTCAGCATGGAATTTGGGTTACACAACAGCCTGAAAACCTATTCGGGAGGATTGGGTATCCTTGCGGGCGACTACCTGAAGGAAGCCAGTGACTCGGGAGCCGATATCATCGGTATCGGTTTACTATACCGGTACGGTTATTTTAAACAATTGCTCTCAGTGAACGGTGAACAGCAGGCTGTATATGAAGCGGAAAGCTTTTCAAAAATTCCCGTAGTCCCTGTGCAGGAT
>CAYZVJ010000071.1:0-1507 GCA_964481765.1 uncultured Rikenellaceae bacterium
AGGAGAGAGGCTGTGCTGATTATCGCCGAAGGTGTTTTATCCTACCTCTCAATTCATTCACTTGACCGATTATTTCATTCACTGTCAAACCTTTCTGTGAAGATCAGGTTTGCAGCGGATTACCGTTTACCACAAATGAATGAAAAAAATGTAAGCCTGGCTATTAAACGTTGGAGACAGGAGTTCAAAATGATGAATGAACAATACCGCTCTTTTTTTGAGGAGCAGGATATGGATCAAAAACTGACAGAGCATGGTTTCCGGGTTATGAGACATCATAATCTGGTTCAACTGTGGGATAAGTATTCAGGAGATAAGGCACCCAAACACCTTTGTGCTATCGCCGGGTTGTTTGTCTCAGAAAGGTAATCCTATTTATTCGCTGTAATTACCATGAGAAAGCAGGAATGGTATGGTATAATTAATGGAAGAATTTCTTTGCAAAAGAGACAATCCATCCAGCGGTTGCTTCAGCAAAATGATATCGATTCGGCTACTACAAAATATTCCGGCCATGTAGGGGAGATCCTTCAGCAGGCCGGAACATTCCAGGGGATTATCTCCATCGGGGGAGATGGAACCCTGCATGAGGTGATTAACGGTATCAATCTTGAAAAGCAAAAAACCCTGGTCATTCCTGCCGGAACAATTAATTGTTTTGCCCGGTTTGTTGGGATCAGAAGGGTAAAAGACGGGATTAAACTGATGGATGAGGGAGAGTTGCAGAAGGTCGATCTTCTGCAACTCGATATTCACAGGCAGGACGGCTGCCGGGAGAAACAGTACGTCTGGGGATTCCTGACTTTTGGGCGATTGGTCAGAATTACAACGCTGGCATCGAGATTCAGCGTTTTACCAAAGTTTATGCGTTATTTCCTTTCCACCATCTTTAACCATGCCATCTGTAGCAAGACCAATGTTACGATTTCAGTGAATGGCCAGCCTGCTGTAGTTCGTAAATTCTCGTCGTTCATCCTCAACAATGCCACATCCGGACATTTCAGCTCCATTCCTTCATGGGACATGCAGGATGGATCAGCAGAGATGCAGATGGTGAATCATAACCCGATCACCCAGTTCATTGCCTCATTCAGCCGATTCATTAAACTTCCGGTTAACCTGTCCTGGATAAACGCTGTTCAATTCCTTACCTGTGAATTCGATAAACCCGTCCGGATGATGGCTGATGGTGAAATAATCAGTGGCATACGAAAACTTGATGTTGCGGTTATTCCAGGATGTTGTAAGATGGTGTTGCCTCCCGGTACGGAGATGAAGTACAGGATTCCTGGTTTTCGGGGTAATTGGAAACAATTCCACTGAGATCATTAACCGGACAAACCCACGAAAAGATGTTATTCATTCCTTGCAGAGCGGGCCATGTCCCGCTGTAGTGCAACCATCTTTATTGCAGCTACTGCTGCTTCATCCCCTTTATTCCCGTTTTTACCTCCGGCACGGTCTCTGGCCTGTTGAAGGGTGTTTGTGGTTAATACACCAAAAATGA
>CAYZVJ010000071.1:1607-3924 GCA_964481765.1 uncultured Rikenellaceae bacterium
AATTTAAATCCATCCGCAGGCGGTATAGCATTCAGGTCATAATCGGATAAATTCTTCAGATCAGTAGCCATGATTTTTAATCAATGTTAACCTGAACCCTGCTAATGTATTTTTCAATATTCCTGCCTTCCTGGCTTTCCGGGTAGTTAGTTTTTATCATCTCATATCTCTCCAGCGCTTTCTCATAATCACCCAGACTCTCATATACCTGTCCGGCTTTCAGAAGATAGAGGGGATTTAAAAACTCGTTTTCTTTCATGCTATAGGCTCTTTCGTAATACTTGAGGGCTTCGGTCGCATCTTCCAGTTCAAGATACGCATCCCCAATAGCACCCTGGGTAAGTGGGGCAAGCATGTGATCGTTCGATTCAAACTTCTTCAGGTAATCGATGGCTGTTTCGAATTCACCCAGGTGGAGGAAGGAGATCCCGGAATAGTAGTGGGCAAGATTTGCTGCTTTTGTGATCCGGTATTCGTCAATGATATCAAGAAATCCAAAATAGTTCCCATCCCCATAAAGAGCCAGGTTGAAAGAATCCCGTTCAAAATACTGCTCGGCCACAAACATCTGCGATTGGGCCTCATTTTCTGAAGGATCAACAATGAATCGTTTAAAACCCAGGTAACCGACAACGATAACAACTATCACGAGCGTGATAATAGTGAGTATTTTCTGGTTGTCCTCAATGAACTGTTCGGTTTTGCTCAGAGCACTCTCAACTCCCTGAAGTTTGTCCTGTGAAACCGGTTTATGCTTTTTAGCCATTACTGTAAATCTATTTTTTATCGCTTGGTGAAAATTTCCGCAAATGTAACTGTTTTGTACCTGATATGAAAGATTTGGTGATAATTTTATACTTTTGCCTGATGGTATGATTTTATAGCAGGCCACCTGATCCTCAATTCCTCATCCGATGTATTTACGCAATATTTCTTTGCTCAATTTCAAGAATTATTCACAGGTTGAACTGTCCTTTTCACCAAAAATAAACTGCTTTGTTGGAAACAACGGCGTTGGAAAGACAAACATCCTGGATGCTGTCTATTACCTTTCAATCACAAAAAGTTTTTTTAATGCGGTCGATACCCAAAATATCAAATACGATCATGACTTCTCGGTGATACAGGGAGATTTTGAAAAGGACGGGAAAATTGAACAGATCTATTGTGGAATTGCACGGAACAAGAAAAAACAGTTTAAACGAAATAAAAAAGAGTATCAGCGCCTGGCAGATCATATTGGATTATTGCCTGTAGTCATGATATCTCCGGCTGATAGCAGCCTTATTATTGAGGGTAGCTCCGAGAGGAGGCGTTTTATCGATACAGTAATTGCACAGTATGATAAACCCTACCTGGAAGACCTGATTAATTACAATAAAGCCCTTTCCCAGCGTAACCAATTGTTGAAGAATTTTTCCAGGAACAGCAGCTTTAGTGAAGAATCCATGCAATTATGGAACGACCAGCTTATTCCACCGGGGGAACGTATCTTCGAAAAAAGAGTTGAGTTTATTAAACGCCTGATCCCCATCTTCCAGCATTATTATGACTCCATAGCAAAAGGGGGAGAAAAGGTTAGCCTGTCATACCAGTCACATTTGAACGAGGGCGATTTCAGGGAGATGCTGAAAGAAACCGAATACAAGGACAGGATACTCCAATATACAACGGTGGGCATTCATAAAGATGACCTTAACCTGAAATTATCCGGGTATCCCATTAAGCGGGTTGGCTCCCAGGGACAACAGAAAACCTATTTGCTTGCCCTTAAACTTGCTAAATTCGAGTTTATTAAAAACATCGTGGGGTTTCATCCAATCTTGTTGCTGGATGATATCTTTGATAAGTTTGATAAGCTCAGGGTGAAACAGATCATTGAGCTGGTAGCCCACCAGGAATTTGGACAGATATTTATTACAGATACACATCAGGATAGACTGGAAACCATTTTGAGTGAACTGCCGGCAGATTATAAACTTTTCAGAATAAATGAAGAGGTGGTCGAGGTTTCATAATATGGAAACAACCCCTAAAAACCTGAAACGATGAGAAGAAGCAATACACAGAAACTGGGTGAGGTTATCAAAGATTATTTGAGGGAGTCGAACATTGGTAAGAAGCTAACTGAAATTCAGCTGATCAATTCATGGGAAGAAATTGTAGGAAAAGAGATTGCCAGAAGAACAGAGAAGATCTATATCAGGAATAACAAGCTGTTTGTACACTTCACATCATCCGTTGTACGAAATGAACTGCTCCTTCATCGGGAAACCATTCGTACCCGGCTGAATGAGCATGCCGGGGAAGAGATCAT
>CAYZVJ010000071.1:4024-17993 GCA_964481765.1 uncultured Rikenellaceae bacterium
TTCATCGGGAAACCATTCGTACCCGGCTGAATGAGCATGCCGGGGAAGAGATCATAAAAGAGATCGTGTTGAAATGAAAAAAAGAATAGGTTAGTAGGTTATTGGTTATTAAGTTAGTGAGTGTTTTTTTCAAATCTTTACTGTGAAGGAATCTAACAAGATTTTTATTCTAAATTGTATTATGCCAAACGAATTACTCACAGGTTGAAACATCCGACACAAAATAACCTACTAACCGAATAACCCAATAACAATTCTTATAACAAATAACTTATCAGCTTATAACTGCCTATAAAAGGCACCCAGGACCCAGAAGCGAGGACCTGGTTGATCATCACTCATCACTCATCAATCCCCCTCTCAATACCGCTCTTTTTGCGAAAAGAAGAAATCACATTCAACCCGGGCATTCTCATCACTGTCAGATCCGTGAACTGCATTGCTCTGGATCGACTTGGCGTATTTTTTCCGGATGGTACCCTCTTCTGCTTTCGACGGATCGGTATTCCCTATCAGTTTCCGGAATTCTTCCACAGCATTCTCTTTTTCCAGGATCATGGCTACAATAGCCCCGGATGACATAAACTCCACAAGATCATCATAAAAGGGTTTGCTTTTATGGATAGCATAGAAGGTTTCTGCCTGCTCCTCGGACAGCTTGGTGGACGCTATGGAAGAGATTCTGAATCCTGCTTCGCTTATCATTGCCAGGATGGGACCAATGTACCCCATCTTTACCGCATATGGTTTTATCATGGCAAACGTAATCTTTCCGCTCATAAACCGTTACTTTTGTTGAGATTAATCGTGTGAATAATAAATCCGGTTCTGATATTCAATCGTTTAATTTATATCTTTGCGAACCGGAAATATTCAAAATTTTTTGTAAGTGCAAAGTATATCAAAAAAATTGATAAATAAAATTAATGGTTATCTTTCCGATAATCCCTGCATCCTGTTATTAACACATACCAACCCGGATGGAGATGCGATAGGATCATTGCTGGGTTTATATCACTACTTTATCCAGCATCGATTTAAAACCTATGCCATCACACCAAATAACTTCCCTTCCTTTCTCCAATGGATGCCGGGTGCTGATGAAATTGTACGCTATTCCAGCGAGAAAGAACGGGCGGCTGTGATGATTAAAGAAGCAGATGTTATTTTTAACCTGGATTTTAATGACCCTGAACGACTGGGAAAAATGAACGAGTTGATCACGGGTTCAAACGCCATTAAAATATTGATCGATCATCACCCAAATCCTAAAAAATTCAACCAGGTTGAAATCAGTGAGACTTCGGTTAGCTCAACGGCTGAATTAATCTATCTTCTGCTCACCCAACTGGATATCAAACCTTTTCTTACCCGTGAAGTTGCTGAATGTCTTTATACCGGGATCATGACAGATACCGGTTGTTTCAGCTACAATTCCTCGTTTGGACAAACTTTCCGGGTAACAGCAGATTTACTGGAGAGTGGAATTGACAAAGAAAGAATTTTCGACCTGGTCTACAATAACTTTTCTGAGGAGAGAATGAGACTTGCAGGGTTTGCCCTGAATAAGAAAATGGTGGTCCTGAAGAATTACCATACAGCCTATATCTGGTTTACAAAAAAGGAACTTGAACAATTTAACCATACAATGGGAGATACCGAGGGATTTGTGAACATGCCCCTGTCAATCCATGGTATCCGGTTCTCAGCTCTCTTTATTGAAAAAACAGATCATGTAAAGATCTCATTCAGGTCGAAGGGAAGCTTCCCGGCTAACCTCTTTGCCGAAAGACATTTTCATGGGGGAGGGCATCATAATGCAGCCGGAGGAGAATCTCCTGCCACACTGGATGAAACCCTGCAGCGATTTGAAGCACTTCTGACCGATTATGAAGATCAACTTTCTTTGCCATGATCATAAAACATTGCATCGGTACGCTTCTTCTTGTCACCCTCTTGCTTGGAAATTCCTGCAGGCAACAGGAGGAAAGAAAACACTCCCGGCATGCAGGGAAAGAAAAAGAGTCCATGGTCAGGGTAAATCAATACCTTGTCAGCAAAGATGAGGAGATCATAGAGAATTATATAAAACGCCGGGGGTGGAATATGGAATTGACAGAAACCGGATTGTGGTACATGATCTACCGGAAAGGTAACGGCAAACCGGTTCGAAAAGATACCCGGGTAACCATTGAATATAGCGTTAGCCTGCTGGATGGCACCCTCTGTTACCATTCGGATGAAATCGGTCCAAAACAATTTATCGTTGGAAAAGGAGAAGTTGAACCAGGTCTTGATGAAGGGATCCTGCTATTGAGGTCGGGTGATAAAGCACGATTCATCCTCCCTCCTCACCTGGCATATGGTCTGATTGGTGATGAAAATAAAATTCCGGCAAGGTCCGTTATTGTGTATGACCTTACGGTTCTTTCAGTTGACAAATGAATTTATACCTTTGTCCCGTTTAATTGAAATTTTTATGGTATGAAATTTGCAGACTAATGCAATATTTGAATCGATTGCCGGGTTTTTATAGTTCATCACCTAGGTTACCCGGAATCATGTAACACATTTTTTACCGTAATAACCTATGAGAAATTTATCTAAACCTGCTGGAATTTTTACATCAAGTCTTATTCTTCTTGGCCTGCTGATGGGGGGATGCCTGGAAGAAGATATCAACCTTGAAGCAAAAGAAAAAAAAGAACGTGACAAGTTCCTGGAAGAATATAACATTACTGTTGAACCCACTGAGAGTGGACTCTACTTTATACCCCTCGACACAGGTTATGGTGATTACCCGGAAATTGGGGATAGTGTGACAATCAACTTTGAAGGGTACCTGCTGGATGGTCGCCTCCTCACTACCAACATTGAAGCAGTTGCCGTAGAATACGATGCATATAATCCGTATGAAACCTATGGACCCTATACATTTGTCCTGGGTACCGGACACATGATCGCTGGGGTTGAAGAAGGATTATCTTACATGAGGGAAGGTGCTTCAGCTAAAATGATTATACCGTCTGCATTATCCTTTCCCGGTTCATACCGCTCCCTGTTATATTATGTTTATTTTCTGGATCTGCCTGGATCTCCAGATTGAATGATTAGCAGGGAATACAAGAGATTACCTGTGATAGTATATGCTGATGATGCTGTATGTTAAACGGGTAATCATAAATGCTTTAAGATGTATATAGAAAAATCATTGTAACACAAAATCAAATGAAAAGTACTGGAAAACTTATCCTGTTTGGACTGTTTATTGTCACTTTTTCTCAACTCCTCTTTATTAGCTGTCTGGAAGAAGACAATACAGATTATTATGCAGAGGAAATGAAGCTGTTGGAGCAATTCCTGGAGGAGAATGACATTACCGTGGAACCAACGGCAAGTGGACTCTATTTCCTGCCCGGTGATACCGGAACGGGGGAGTATGCAGAGATTGGTGATTCAGTAAGCATCTATTATGCAGGTTATTACCTGACAGGCAGCCTCATAGCAACAAACATCGAAAGTGTTGCCGTTGAGTACGGGATGGAGTATTATTTCACGGATTATACTCCCTTTTCCTTCCCTCTCGGTGAGGAGGGGTATGTTTTTGAAGGGATAGAAGAGGGATTAACCTACATGCGGGAAGGAGGGACAGCCACCATGATCATTCCATCTCCGCTTGCCTTTCCTGAACTGTATAACACCTATTTGTATGATATTGAGTTGATCGAAGTGATAAAACCATCTAAATAGTTCTCTCGTCGCCCGACTTGAGTTCGGGCGACGAGTTTTTGTACTCCCCAATTCGTACCCCGGGCATCGTAACCGCAGGACGAATGACGTAAATCAAGGCCTCAGCGGTTCATACTCCTTAAAAAATGAGATCTCTGCCTCTTCCACGGCTCTTTTATACTTTTCCCAATCCTCTTCAAAGAACCGGTTGATCGTATTCATGGTCTGCTCGACCAATTGCTCGACCTGTTCTATGGTCCATTGTTGTGTGGTGTTCAGAGGATCCGTTTCATTGACAATAGAGCGTACTCCCCTGATCTTATTGGTAACCAGGTCCGGATCCCTGTAAATGCCCTGAACATCTTCGCGGGGCAGAATCACATCGGTGATCTTCTTCAACGAAACCTGGACCTCTTTGGTAACCTCCCTCAGGTTTTTTATCGCATCGGTCTGCTTTCGAGGTATTTGCCTGTTGATGGTTGCCATGGTGGTTTTGCACTCGTTGATGCGGTCTATTGCAATGGCCAGTTTTTCCATCTTTTTCATCAGTTCTTCGGCAATTTCCTGATTTTTCCTTGCCGTTTCTACTGAAAACTTTGTTCTTGGATCGGCTTTTACCGCGAGCATTGTGGAATCAGATACGCCGTTAAAGGTCATTTTTATTTTATACATACCGGGAAGAACATTGCCTCCCCCTCCTCTTTCCTGCTGTCGGGAACGGGATGCCGAAGATCCTGGCGAACGGTATCCTGTTTTATCCATTCCCCAGTACATCCGGTTTATTCCGGTTTTTGGCACCTGGGTAAGGGTCCGTACGACATTTCCCTCTTCATCCGATATCTCGATCGTTACCCGTTTCAGGTTGCTCTGTTCCGGGGATTCGTCTCCGCCACCAAATCCATAAAAGCTGCCATAACGGCTGAAACTTGATCTGCGATCGGGAATATTTTCACCTGCTTCCCCTTTTTTCACGGAGAAGGTGATCATTGCCCCGCTTCGACGATTTTCACCGTTATAATAACCATCACCTGCGGAGTAATAGCCCGGTGAACTCCTGTAATTAGCCAGTATTGCTTCCGGTGGATCAAAAACATGGATCTCACTGTCAAGCAGGTTAATCCCTTTTTGCGCAAGCTCTCTCAGGGGGCGAATATCATCCAGGATATATACCGAGCGGCCGAATGTGCTAATTACCAGGTCGTATTCCCGCGGATGAATCACCATATCCATGGTTGAAACCGTGGGATAACCGTTGGTCCATTTGGTCCATACCCCTCCGGCATCAATACTGACGTACAATCCGAATTCTGTTCCCAGGAACATCAGCTTTGGCTCAACGGGATCCTGTTCAAAAGAAAGAACATAACCCCAGGTTTTCGAGTTGTCTACCAGCCGTTTCCAGGACTTTCCAAAATCCGTGGTCTGATACAGGTAGGCTGAGAAATCGTTTCTCCTGTAATTATTTACCACGACGAATGCTTCTCCGGCATTGTATCTTGATGCGTGTATTTGTGGTATCCAGCTTCCCGTTGGAACATCCTTCAGCCCCTTATTCAGCTTTGTCCAGGTTTTCCCTCCATCCTGTGTCAGCTGAAGGTTGCCGTCATCCGTACCTACCCATATAACACCTTCCTGAACCGGACTGGGGGCGATAGCCATGATACAGGTATGATTCTCTGCACCCGTAACATCATAGGTTAATCCGCCACTCTCCCCATATTTCTGCTTTTCAGGATCGTTGGTGGTCAGATCAGGGGATATGATGGTCCAGTTTTCACCCCGGTCAGTGCTTTTGTGTAGAAACTGGCTTCCAAAATAGATGGTTTTATTGTCAAACGGGTCGTGAGCCATACCGGCATTCCAGTTGAATCGCAGGTCAATTCCCTCGGGATGCACCGGCTTAATGCTTTTCGTTTTGCCGGTCAGGAGATCAATTCTTCCCACGTTTCCCTGTTGCGACATGGCATAGCAATACCTCGGGTCACTTTGATCGGGAACCACATCGAATCCGTCACCGCCATAGAGTTGATCCCAGTAAGTGTTTATGATTCCACCACTGCTCCAGGTATATCCCGGTCCCCTCCAGGAACCGTTATCCTGTAACCCTCCGAAAACATGGTAGGGTTGTTCCATGTCTACATTAATGTGGTAGAATTGTCCGACGGGCAGGTTTGACACAAAGTACCAGGTCTCTCCCCGGTCACGGGTTATAGCCATACCTCCGTCATTCCCGTTGATCATAAACCCCGGATCCTCGGGATGTATCCACCAGGCATGGTGGTCGGGGTGTATGCTTCTTGACATGAGACTGCGGAAAGTTCGTCCCCCATCCTCACTTACATTGACCCGTGAGAAGAGACTGTACACCCTGTTCTCATTTTTTGGATCAACATAAATTTCGGCATAGTAGAATGGCCGGTCACCAATGTTTTCCTCTCCAACTTTTTCCCATGTAAATCCGCCGTCATTGGACCGGTACAATGCATTCTTCTTCGATTCGATCAGGGCATAGACAATTTTCGGATTGCTCCGTGCTATTGCCAGTCCCATTCTCCCGAGTTCGCCTTCCGGCAATCCATCTTTTTCAGTCAGGCGTTTCCAGGTTTTTCCACCGTCAAACGTGACATGCATGCCGGATCCGGGGCCACCCGATTTGAAAAACCATGGCCAGCGCTGGTGTTCCCACATATTTACAAAAAGCTTATTGGGGTTTGAGGGATCCATAACCATATCTCCAACACCGGTTAATTCGTTGACAAACAGTACCTGGTGCCAGGTCTCCCCTCCATCTGTAGTCTTATACACTCCCCGCTCGGGATGTGGTCCCCAGGGAGATCCGGTAGCTCCGACATACACCGTGTTCCCATCCTGAGGGTGGATTATAACGCGGTGGATGTGTCGTGTCTTCTCCAGACCCATCAATTTCCAGCTCTTCCCTCCATCAATACTCTTATAAATACCATAACCTCCGGTAATGCTGTTCCTGGGATTCCCTTCGCCTGTTCCTACCCATATCACATCCGGATTATTCTGATCGATTGCCAGGGCACCGATTGAGGCAACCTTTTCGTTATCAAAAATGGGTTCCCAATCCACACCCCCGCTTTCTGATTTCCATAATCCCCCCGATGCAGTACCGATGTACATTACAGTCGGATTGTTTAGGACAACATCAATAGCAGTAACCCTGCCACTCATTCCTGCTGGCCCGATACTCCTGGGTTCAAGGTCTTTTAGCTTCTCCATATCCAGCTTTTGAGACAGGGCCGGAAAAACTGCGAACATCAACATAGTTAAAGTTACAATGCTCGTTCCTAACCTGGCATTTCTTTTGTTTTGGTAATTTTTCATAGGTTTCTGATTTAAATTTCTAATAATATTCAGGATAAAAATATTTTTGTTTTTTTCATCCGGATGCAACAAACCGATCAACCCTGCAATATAAAGATTGTTGGGCGTTTATTGATGTTTGGGACCTGTTTTTTCCATTCCCTGATCTTTTGTGTTTTGATGAATTCAGAAGGGAGTGTAATATCCGTTGCAAGACAAAGGTCTGTTTCCGGACGGCAATGGTTGATCAGATCGTTGAGTAATTTCTGATTCCTGTACGGAGCTTCCATAAAAATCTGGCTCTGGGAATCATGCATCGATTTGGCCTCCAGCAGTTTTATCCTGCTGATTCGCTCTTTTAAAGGGATGGGCAGGTACCCGTTAAAAGCGAAGTTCTGTCCATTCAGTCCCGATCCCATGAGGGCAAGCAGTATGGATGAAGGTCCGACCAGGGGAACCACCCGGATCCCTTTCCTGTGGGCAAGCTTTACAATTGTGGCACCCGGATCAGCTACCCCGGGAACTCCGGCTTCTGTAATGACCCCAATATCCCTGTTCTCTTCCAAAGGACTCAGATAGGTTTCGCTCTCCTCCGGTGAAGTGTTCTTATCCAGGATCATAAATTGCATCCGGTCAATTGGAATGTGGGTGCCCAGTTTGATGAGATACCGCCGTGCAGTCCGTTCGTTTTCAACAATAAAACAGGAGAGTGTTTTAATTTTTTCGATGGCTTCGGAAGGAATGACTGCCTCAACCGGTGAATCACCCAGTGGTGCGGGTATTAAAAATAAGCTGCCACTCATGATTTCTCTTTTTACAAAAATAGAGGAATTTATCATTACCGCAATCCGTTGACCGCTATTCTCAAAAATCTTTCCTATCTTCATGAGACGAATACGTGCTCTTTTTAATTCAGGAAATAAGATCACATCATAGATACGTTTACTCTTGAAAGTCACTTTTTTAGGCACAGGAACTTCCCAGGGAATACCGGTTATAGCTTGTCGCTGTAAAGTTTGTCAGTCAAAAGATCCACGCGATACGAGGTTGCGTTGTTCGATCCTTGTGGAGGTGGATGATCTGACCATGGCTATAGATTCCGGTCCCGATTTCAGGCAACAGATGCTGCGTGCAGGGGTGCAACAGCTGGATGCCATCCTGCTTACCCATGAACACAAAGATCATGTTGCCGGGATGGATGACATCCGGGCATTCAATTTCATCAACCGGAAACCAATGGATATTTATGCCGAAGAACGGGTTCAGTCAGCCATAAAACGGGAATTTGCCTATGTTTTTGCAGATTATAAATACCCGGGAATTCCCCGCATCAATCTCTGCTCAATTGAAAACAAACCATTCCTGGTGAATGGGGTTGAAATCATTCCAATCCGGGTGTATCATTACCGGCTTTCGATCTTTGGTTTCAGAATCAAAGACTTCACCTACATTACCGATGCAAGTTATATCTCTGATCAGGAGATCGCGAAGGTAGAAGGATCACGCTATCTGGTAGTAAATGCACTCAGGAAAGAGAAACACCTGACACATTTCAACCTGGAAGAGGCGGAAAAACTGATCCGTCTGATCTCTCCCGAAAAAGCATTCATTACCCACATCAGTCACCAGTTTGGATTGCATGCTGAACTGGTGGAGGAACTCCCGGAAGGTGTTACAATGGCGTATGATACCCTGTCATTTCACTGTTGATATTAAGAAGTTTTTTGATTTATATTTTATATATTTATTGCTAAACCAATACTGATCATTATGGATAAAAAAGAAGTGTATATTGTTTCAGCTGTACGTACTCCGATTGGAAGTCTGGGAGGTTCCCTTGCCGGCTTTAGCGCAACCCGGTTGGGTGGTTTTGTAATCAAGGAAGCCCTTAAACGGGCAGGTGTTTCCGGAGAACTTGTGGATGAGGTCTATATGGGAAATGTCTTATCAGCAAATCTCGGTCAGGCACCGGCACGCCAGGCATCCCTCTTTGCCGGTATTCCCGAAACAGTCCCCTGTACCACCATTAACAAGGTGTGTGCATCGGGCATGAAATCCATTATCATTGGTGCTCAGACCATTCTGAATGGTCATAATAACGTAATCGTTGCCGGTGGAATGGAAAGTATGTCAAATGCCCCCCACTATCTGCCGGCAATGCGAAACGGTATGAAACTCGGACACTCCCAGGTGGTGGATGGAATGATCAAGGATGGACTTTGGGATGTTTATAACGACTATCATATGGGAAATGCAGCTGAGCTTTGTGCACGTGAATATAAAATCAGCCGGGAAGAACAGGATGAGTTTGCAATCCAATCCTATACCCGTTCCGCGCAGGCAACAGACGCTGGAAAATTTAAAGAGGAAATACTCCCCATCGAAATTCCCCGGAGAAAAGGAGATCCAATTATCATGGATAAAGATGAAGAGTATACAAACACCAGTTTTGACAGGATACCCACCCTTAGACCGGTGTTTGAGAAAGAGGGAACAGTGACAGCTGCCAATGCATCCACCATTAATGATGGCGCAGCTGCTGTTGTCTTAATGGAGAAAACCGTGGCTGAAAAAAACGGGATTAAACCGCTGGCAAGGATCATGGCTCATGGCGATGCCGCCCAGGCTCCCGAATGGTTTACCACAGCACCTGCCAAAGCGATACCCATCGCCATTGAGCGCGCAGGGCTTGCAGCCGCTGATATCGATTATTATGAAATCAATGAAGCATTCGCTGTTGTTTCATTGGTTGCACTGAAAGATCTGAAACTGGATCCGGCAATCGTAAACGTGAATGGGGGAGGAGTGTCACTTGGACACCCCATCGGAGCAACAGGTGCACGGATCGTGGTTACATTGATCCATGTGCTGAAACAGAATGGCGGGAAATATGGCGTGGCTGCCCTGTGCAATGGAGGTGGTGGTGCATCTGCCGTGGTTCTTGAAACACTCTGATAGAAATGGCAATGACACTCATTGAAAAAATCATTGCCAATCATACTAACCGTCCAACTGTCCGGCCCGGCGATATTGTCGATGTGGAAATAGATGCACGGGTGGCACGTGATTTTGGTGGAGCGAATGTAGTGAAAAACATAAAAGAAAATGACCTGGATATTGATGACCCGGATAAAACCTTCTTTACCTTCGACTGTAACCCCACCGGCTCAGATCAGAAATATGCTGTTAATCAGCACATTTGCAGATTATTTGCCCGGGAAAATGGAATCAAAGTGTATGATATTGATTCGGGTATCGGAACTCACCTGTTGATCGATGAAGGATTGGTTTACCCCGGGGCAACGGCTATCTCAACCGATTCTCATGCAAATATCCTGGGTGCGATCGGAGCATTTGGGCAGGGAATGGGCGATAAAGATATTGCAGCTGCCTGGAGCAAGGGCAAGATCTGGTTTAAGGTACCCCAATCGGTAAAAATAGACCTGAAAGGAAAATTCCCGGCTGGATTGTCGGCAAAGGATATTGTGCTTAACCTTTTATCGGTTTTCGGTGCGAATAAATTGCTTGGATACTCCGTTGAGATCTACGGCGACGATATCGACTCATTAAGCCTGGACGAACGAATTACCATCTCATCCATGGGAACGGAAATGGGGGCAATAATTATCCTGTTTACCCCAAATGAGGAGATCATCGATTTTTGTCAATCCCGCGTGAGCCATCCGATTGAAAGGATACAAGCCGATCAGGATGCAACCTATGCCGACCGGTTTACCCTGGATGTTACAACATTTGTCTCCCGGGTATCCCTGCCCGGCAAACCGCACGATACGGTAAATATCGGTCGGGTAAAAAAAGTGAAAATCGATTCGGCATTTATTGGAAGCTGTACCAATGGGAGGATCGGGGATATGCGGATCGTTGCCGGTATCCTTAAGAATAAAAAAGTGGCTCCCGGAGTTGTCCTGAAAATTGTACCGGCTACGGATACCGTTTGGAACCAGTGTATGGAGGAGGGGATCCTGGAAATATTCAAAGAATCGGGAGCCCTGGTATCCAATGCAGGCTGTGCAGGTTGTGCTGCCGGACAGGTTGGGCAGAATGGCCCCGGGGAGGTGACCGTTAGTACAGGGAACAGAAACTTCCCCGGTAAACAGGGAAAAGGAGATGTCTACCTTGCCTCTCCCGCCGTTGTTGCTGCATCAGCAGTTGCAGGTTACATCACCACGCCCGATGATATCCCTGAAAAACCGGCATTGTTTGTCCGGAAAGAAACGACCGGTGGAAGAGAGAAGAAAAGAGTGGCTGAAAAAGCACCGGAACATAAACCGGAAAAAATTGTTGGCAGGGCATGGATCATCCGGAAGGATAACATCGATACCGATATGATATTTCATAACCGGTACCTGGCTATTACCGACCCTGACGAAATGGGGCAGTATACCTTCGATAACCTCGAGGGATACGAGGATTTTGCAAAGAGAGTAAAAACCGGGGATATCATTTTTACCGGCAAAAATTTTGGCAGCGGTAGTTCCAGACAACAGGCTGTCGATTGCTTTAAATCATTGGGAGTGCAAGCTGTGATTGCAGAATCGTTCGGGGCTATCTATGAACGGAATGCCATCAATGCTGCTTTTCCAATCATGGTGTGTAAATGTATTGATGAACTGCTGATAGTGGATGGAAACCGGGTCGAAGTAGACCTTAAAACCGGTACAATTACCAACACGGTAAATGGAAAATCGGTTTCGGGAGAATCCTTTTCCGACGTCCAGATGGAGATCTATCAGAACGGTGGATTGTTTTGAAAGCTAAAGGCGGTATCAAAACCCCCTGTAGGAATAACAAACCTGACAGGGTCTTCTCTGTAGGAGTGCCTATGGTAAAAGAACTGTCAGCATTTTTTTCAAATTAAGGCAATTGAGACACTTGAGGTATTAAATTTTTTTCCTCAGCCTGAGCCTTCTCCGCCGAATCCGCCATCCGGCGGAGAAGGCGGAAGCCTTAGCTTACTAATAAATAGTTGAAAATGCCAGGTAAAACCTTTGTAGAAAAAATCTTTGATGACCGCACAGGATCCATCGTGTTCCGAAAACCCGATATTGTCCTGACACACGACAATACAGCCAGCATTTATAATACGTTTGAGGAAATGGGGGGTGTTACTTTTCATGACCCCGACCGGATGTTGATCGTACTGGACCACAATGCCCCTCCGACCAGTGCAAAACTGGCAACACAGTATCAGGCAATCCGGGATATCGTGAAGCAGCAGAAGGTCAAAAATTTCTATGATACCGGGAAAGGCATATGCCACCAGATCATGGCATACCATGCACGGCCGGGAATGGTTATTGTTGGAAGTGACAGCCATACATGTACAGCCGGTGCATTCAACGCTATGGCGACCGGAATCGACCGGACCGAAGCAGCCGGTCTCTGGAAAAAAGGAGAAACCTGGTTCCGGATACCGGAATCAATGAAAATTACCCTTACAGGAAAACTGAACGAAGGGGTTTATGCAAAAGATATATCGTTGTGGATCATTGGTATGATCGGTTCAGCCGGAGCGAATTACATGTCCATTGAATACCACGGTGAGGGAGTGAAAACCCTCTCCGTTTCCGGGAGGATGACCCTGGCTAACCTGGCTTCCGAAATGGGAGCAAAAAATGCTGTCTTCCCTGCCGACGAAATCCTGGCGGAGTTTTATGATAAAAAATCAGTGGAAGGAGTATGGGCGGATGAGGATGCTGCTTATGCAGAGGAGATTGAGATCAACCTGGATGAGATCTTCCCGCTGGTCGCTGCACCTCACCATGTCGATAATGTCAAAGCCGTTTCAGAAGTCCAGGGTACAGAACTGCATCAGGGAATGATCGGGACCTGTACCAATGGCAGACTGGATGATATCCGGATTGCTGCGGAGATCCTCGATGGAAAAACGATCCCTGATGGATTCCAGCTGATCATCGTTCCCGCCTCACAGGAGGTTTACCTCCAGGCTATGGCGGATGGAAGCCTGGCATCCCTCATTAAATCAGGAGCAAATATCCTGAGCCCGTCCTGTGGACCCTGCCTCGGGACAGGTCAGGGAATCCCTGCAGATGGATATACCGTTATTTCAACGGCAAACCGTAACTTTTTGGGAAGAATGGGAAACAGGAATGCATCCATCTACCTGGCTTCACCGGCAACCGTTGCTGTCTCTGCAATCCATGGTAAGATCACCGATCCCCGTGGGATCATTACATCGGATAAATACCCCCATGCAAAAAGTCAGGTTACAACCTTCGAAATCCCTGCTGATGAAAACCGCAGGATCAACGCAGTCTGGAATTATGCTGATATCAATCATTTCAATACCGACCAGATGTTTGCCGGAAACCTGACCTACGATATCCTTAGTTCTGACTCCGAGGCCATTCGTCTCCACCTTTTTGCAGGACTTGATCCGAATTTTGCCGGTAAAGCTGAACGGGGTGATATCATTATCGGGGGAGAAAATTTTGGCTGTGGCAGTTCCAGGGAGCATCCTGCGGTTGGCCTCGCTGCCATTGGAATCCGGGCAGTAATCGTTAAATCGGTAAACCGGATCTTTTTCCGGTCGGCAATCAACCAGGGTTTGCCACTGATCGTGAACCGGGAGATCGTTGAGAAATATAAATCCGGAAATGCGGTGAAGATCGATTTTCAACAATCAATGATAACTGTTGGCGATAAAGCGTATCCCATCCCCGAATTGCCGGAACAACTCCTGCAGATTATCGAGAAAAAAGGACTGGTCAATTATCTGAAGGATGCCGTGCCTGCCCTCCTGCGGCGGGTAAACCGGCAGACAGGAAGGATGAAGGATGAAGGATGAAGGATGAAGGATGAAGGATGAAGGATGAAGGATGAAGGCTCCGGGTACTGAAATCAAAGAGATGAAAAGACTGAGAGACAT
>CAYZVJ010000072.1:0-2890 GCA_964481765.1 uncultured Rikenellaceae bacterium
CCAAAATCACCGGCATAGGTATGGTCTTTGTTCATTCCCTGCATGCCCATCCTGCCTTTTCCAACCCGGTTATTGATGATCATATCCGGTTTGATATTCCTTATAAAATTATACAGATCTTTACCCTGTTCTTCCGTCCACTCCTCGATCCAATCCCCATCGAACCACATCACTCCGATATCTCCATAATCCGTTATCAGCTCCTTAACCTGCGGTTTCAGGTACTCTTCCCTGTATTTCGCGAAATTTTCACCCGTTGCATCCGGATGGTGCCAGTCCATGATCGAATGGTAGAAGCACAGGCGGATTCCCTGCTTTTCACAAGCTTCTGACAGCTCCTTTAATATATCCCTTTTGAATGGAGCAAAATCAATGATGTCATATTCCGTAACATCGGAATCCCACAGGCAAAAACCGTCATGATGTTTGGAAGTGATAACAATGTATCTCATCCCCGCATTTTTTGCTATCCTGACCCATTCATCCGCGTCAAAATCTTGCGGATTAAACTGTTTAACGTATTCCTCGTATTCAGCAATGGGTATTTGAGCAGTATTCATGATCCATTCTCCAATTCCGGGTATTTCCTCTCCCTTGTAAATCCCTGCGGGAACAGCATACGCTCCCCAATGGATAAACATGCCAAACCCGGCATCCCGCCACCATTCCATTCGTTTATTAAACTCCTCGTCCGACTCTTCAAGATAATTCACCGGCTGCTTTGGCTGACAGCCATACAGGATTAAAACACTCATTATCAGTATAATAAATTGTATGATTTGATCTTTTCGAAGTGGTTTCATGAAGTTTTGTTTTTATTTTCCTTGAATATCTGAATAAAAAAAGATATCCTCAAATTTAATGTAGAAAAAACGCGGTTCAGTATCTTTTTCTGCAACCGGTATTGTCATGTTATGGATGAATTAGTTCACCGAATTTGATTTTTCAATTCATTTGGAAAAAAATTCATTTTGAATTAGATTTACCGGTTCTGGACAAGGATTTTTTAGAATTTTTTCGGATTTACTTCAATGATATGAAACTGATCGCAATTGACTGGACCATTGTTGGTATTTTTTTTCTCATTGTATTGATTATCGGTTGGTTTGCATCAAAAACAGCCGGTAAGAACACCACGGAGTTTTTTCTTGGCGGCAGGGGAATGCCCTGGTGGCTTCTCGGGATCTCGATGGTAGCTTGCACTTTTTCAGCCGACACACCCAACCTGGTAACGGGGATGGTACGTGAAAACGGAGTAGCAAAAAACTGGGCATGGTGGGCTTTTCTGATTACCGGGATGGTTACCGTGTTTATTTATGCCAAGCTCTGGCGCCGGTCCAATGTAATGACCGACCTGGAGTTTTATGAAAAGCGGTATGGTGGAAAAGCAGCCTCTTTCCTACGGGGATTCCGGTCCATTTACCTGGGGCTCTTTTTCAATACGCTGATCATGGGTACGGTAACGTTAGCTGCTATAAAGATTGGACAGGTGATGCTTGGAATCAAACCATGGCAAATTGTTCTCGGAGCCTCTTTAGTTGTTGTGATGTACTCCATGCTTGGGGGGTTGAAAGGCGTTATCTGGGCAGACTTTTTTCAGTACAGTATTGCCATGTTCGGAGCCGTTTTGGCTGCTGTTGTGGCGGTCAGACAGCCGGAGGTCGGTGGACTGGATGGATTATTGAGTCATCCTTCCCTCCAGGAGAAGCTTGATTTTTTTCCCGATTTCAGCAATCCGGCGGTATTTATCCCCCTGCTCATTATCCCGATTGCTGTCCAGTGGTGGGCAGTGTGGTATCCCGGAGCCGAACCGGGCGGTGGTGGCTACATTGCCCAGAAAATGCTTGCAGCAAAGAATGAGAAAAATGCCATTGGAGCCACCATGCTCTTTAACTTTGCACACTATGCTCTACGACCCTGGCCCTGGATCATCGTTGCACTGGCGTCGATCATCATCTATCCCGACCTGGCATCCATCAAGGCTGAATTCCCGGCCATATCCGCAGAATTCCTGAAGGATGATGTAGCCTACCCGGTTATGTTATCCAAATTAGCACATGGATGGCTGGGGTTGGTTGTTGCCTCGATCATCGCAGCCTATATGTCCACCATCGGTACGCACCTTAACTGGGGTTCTTCCTATCTGGTCAATGATTTTTACCGGCGTTTTCTACGGCCCGGTGCCAGTGAGAAGGAATTCGTCCTGGTTGGCAGGATCTCAACTTTTTTACTGATGGTATTTGCCGGCTGCATTGCCCTGTTTTTCCTTGAGGATGCGACACAGGCATTTAACATCCTGTTGTTGTCAGGTGCCGGTTCCGGACTGATATACCTGCTTCGCTGGTTCTGGTGGCGAATCAATGCCTGGACAGAGCTGGTTGCCATGATCGTTGCAACCGCTGTAGCCATCATCCTGGTATTTGCCGTGAATGATCTTGCGCTTGCAAATGCATTTAAAAATATCTACCCACTGCCACCCGATTACCTGGAGCTGGGGGAAAAGGCACTCTCCGGAACAGTTTTTCCGATCAAACTCCTGATCGCCATTGTTTGTACCAGCTTCGCCTGGGTATTAACCACTTACCTGACCAAACCGGAAACAACAAAAACATTGCGTGGATTCTACCGGTTGACCAGACCGGGAGGTCCGGGGTGGAAAACAGTCGTAAAGAATGCCAGGGAAGAGAACGACATGATCGATGAAAAGGATCATGGCATTGCCTGGGAAATGCCGATCCAGTTACTTTGTGTTTTTATCGGATGCATTGCAATCTATTGCTCCCTCTTCTCCATTGGCAGTTTTGTTTACGGTAAACCATTACAGGGAGTGATCCTGGCGGTTATTGCTTCAGGAGGAATGTTCTTCCTGTTCAAGTCTTTCAGTAAGCTC
>CAYZVJ010000072.1:2990-17916 GCA_964481765.1 uncultured Rikenellaceae bacterium
GGCGGTTATTGCTTCAGGAGGAATGTTCTTCCTGTTCAAGTCTTTCAGTAAGCTCCGAGCACAATAGAGGAGATTGAGTGAATTTATGAGATTATATTTAGATTATAATAATTATATTACACTATAAGGCTAAGGCTAAGGCTGATGCTGAGGCTGATGCTATTTCTTTTTCCAATGATTCACGATGTAAAGAAAATATTGCAGCATTTTATGTTACCCGGAAAATTCATCCGGGCGACGGTGGATATTACAGGACTGATCAACGATACGTACATTGTTATCTACCGGGATGAACAGGATATCCGGTTCATTCTCCAGCGCATCAATATCCGGGTGTTCACAAAACCCATTGAGGTAATGGCGAATATTGAAACCATTCTTAACCACCAGGCAGAGAAGATCCGGTCCGATACCGAACATCCTGATCCGGAAAGGGGAGTTCTTCAACTGATCATGACCCGGAGTGGGAAAAGTTTTTATGCTGACGAGAAAGGTGATTACTGGAGGGTATACCGGTACATTAAAAATACGAAGGTCTTTAATACCGTCGATACAGAACCACAGGCTTTTGAAGCGGCAATGGCATTTGGCAGGTTCAGCCGGTACCTGTCTGACCTGGATATTACAAAAATGCACTATACCATCCCCGATTTCCATAACATCACCATGCGGTATGGAAAATTAAAGAAGTCAGTTGAAGCAGATGTAGTGAACCGAAAGAGATTATGTGAACAGGAGATTGTTTTCGCAATAGATCATAAACACATGAGAGAACCCATTACCGGATTGCTTGAAAGGAAAGAAATACCCATCCGTGTAACACACAACGACACCAAAATCAACAATGTACTGATGGATGAACAGAGTGAGAAAGGACTTTGCGTGATTGATCTGGATACCGTCATGCCCGGAACCGTACTCTCAGATTTTGGCGATATGGTCAGGACCTTTACCAACACGCGTAAGGAAGATGATCCTCACATCGATAAGGTTGCCATGCGCCTGAACATTTTCCGTGCACTCACGGAAGGCTACCTGTCAGAAGCAAACCGTTTTCTTGAACCGGTAGAAAAAAAGCACCTGGTCTATGGAGGAAAACTGATCACCCTGATGCAGGGGATCCGGAATCTGACGGATTACCTGATGGGAGATGTCTATTATAAAATTGATTACGACGAACACAACCTCCACCGGGCGCAGAACCAGTTCGCCCTTCTAAAATCGATTGAGGAACAGGAAGACGAAATGAATGAAGTGGTTCAGCGATGCATTTAAAAACAGGTAAATGGCATCAACATTAACGTTCTGATGCTTGATTCAGGGCTATTCAATCAATGAGTCATTCAATCATCACTGCTCCCATCCGCTGAACGGATTATCAACCTCAATTCGCTCCGGACGGTTTGCCACTTCATATCCTACCATAAAAACCAATCTGGTAACTGCAAGAAATTTTTCAAAATCGATGCGGTCATAGGTATCCCTTATGGTATGATAGTCGGCATGCAGTCCTGTTGTAAAAAAAAGTGCCGGAACATCCTTGCTGGCGAAACTGAAATGATCGCTTCGGTAATACAAACGATCCGGGTGGTCCAGATCGCCAAGGGAATAATCGGGAATCAATCCCATCTTTTCAAACACCTTGTTATTTATTTCACGAAGGTCTGTACTCTGGTGTCCACCAATCACAAAAACGGTTTCCCTGTCGGTCATGAACACCGAGCTACCTGTATCGGCATCTGTTTTTACCCTGCCAACCATATCGAGGTTGATATCCACCAGTGTATTTTCAAGCGGAATGACCGGATTATTCGAATAGAAGCTTGAACCGAAGAGTCCGATCTCCTCACCGGAAACCCATAAAAACAGAATGCTTCGTTTTGGTTTTTGTTTGAGCATGGTATATGCCTCTGCCAGTTCGAGCAGTGCCGTGCTACCTGAAGCGTTATCATCTGCTCCATTGAAGATATAGTCACTTCCGCGTGATCCCAGGTGATCAAAATGTGCGCTATAGACCACCACTTCGTGTTTGTATTCCGGATCACTCCCTTCCAGGTACCCGATGATGTTGGGAACCTCCAGACGGGATTCCTCAACCCGTGCCTGTATCGTAACCTTTTTATCCGGAATAAGAAAAGATCCGGGCTTAAGTTCACGATCAATCCGGTTTTGCAGGTCTGCCAGTGTCTTGCCGGTTCCCTCCAGCAAATGTTCTGCCACCTCCCTTCCTGTCATGATCAATTTGGTAGTAACTCCGGGAATCACATTCATTTGTCCCGACTCATCATCCCCCTCCATTTTTATCGATTCGCTAAGGAACGTTCCGAATCCGGGTTGCTCATCCAGGAGATTATCATACTTGCTGTTCGGCGGGTAAACGTAGATCACCGCTTTTGCTCCGGCACTCTGGGCAGTCATCAGCTTAAAAAAGAACCGGTAAAAACCCGATATGGACACGTCCCCGATCCGGGAGTTACCCTCTTCATCCAGCGGTGCTCCATCCATGACTACCACGATCTTGTCCGTTACATCTATCCCGGAATACTCATCAAACTCCTCACCGGGAGAAGAGATACCGTAGCCTGCAAAAACAACTTCTCCTGTAATGTCGATGTTTTCCTGCGGATAAGGAAAGAAATAGAAATTTTCATTATTGATTGCTCTCGTTACTCCATCATGATCCATGGTTATCATACAGCTATCCCAAACGAATCCATTTTTTATCAGTGTATAATACTGGTAATAATCCTTATTCTCATCGATTGCTTTCAATCCCAGTTTTTTCAATTCGCCGGCAAGATACCGGGCTGCTGTATGGATGCTTGGGTCTGTAGTTGCCCTGCCATCCAGTTCGTCGGATGAAAGAAAATAGAGGTGTCCCTGCAGATCCGATATTTCAATCGAATTCAACCCCTCTTCCTGTGCAATCAGGTACTGGCTGCAGGTGAGAGCCATGAGGAGTAGTAACAGCGATTTTGCTGAAGGAATAAATATGGATTTCATTGTGGTTTCGTTTTATTATGGTATATCATGTTTGTTACAAAGAAATGGTTTTATAAAAGTAGTTATTCCCATGAATGTGACAACCAATTTTCTCCTTTTTGCAGAAATGCCTCAGCATTTCGATCTGTTCATTTTTAATTCGTAACTTGCAGAATGAAAACAATATCAACCCTTCTTTTCCTTCTCCTGTTTCTTTCAGGATGCAGCGACAGTTCTTCATTCAGGAATATTTCAAACAAGATCCAGTATGACCTGATCAATGAAGTGCTCAATCAATATGTGTTTATCCCTTATGGCGATGATGTCAGGGCGGTTGGCTACACCGGTTGTGTTTTCCAGCTTATGCCGGGAAAAGAACCGATGGATTCGATCCTGGCAATGATGAATAAGACGGAAGAGATCCTGTCACAGGAGGATGGGGAATACATGACATGGCAATTGGAACAGAACTGGAACCAAAAGATCAACCGTTCCTTGATAGACAATTACAACATCACGGTTATTAAGGATAGGGAGAGGAACCTGGATGAGCATTGCAATTCCATGCTTCTTTTCCTTTCGCCCCCTTTGTTCAGTCAGGATAAACAACACGCTGTGATATGGCAATCGCTGGAATACAAGGATCTGAGTGCGGCTTTTCTGCTGATTCTTGAAAAGCAGAAGAATCGCTGGGTGATGATTTCGTATGAAACGGCCGATTAACCTGCGTTAATCAGCAAATATCTCTTCTAAAATTTCCTCAAGCATCCTGTTAAAGGTTTCGGGATCTTCCTGGTGGAGGAAATGACCGCACCCCTCCATAAATAGAATTTCAAACGCTATTGTATGTCTCTTTCCTGCTTCAACATTTACAGGATACATATCTGAATTTATACCGTAGATGGGTACTGCAATCTGTTCCAAAACAGGAATGGGATTGAATGCAAACAATCCCTTAAATGATCCCAGGGCAACTTCCAAGGGTGCAGCGGACATATCGTTTGCAATTTGTGCCACCAGCAGAGAATCGGCGGTTGGGTAAAACATATTACGGACAAAGTTTCTTGTGGCCTCAACAAAGTTATCCTGAAAGGGTTGTATGAAAGCATCGAGCTCATCTTCTTCGGGAATAGCCGATTCAAAATCCTGGAAGGTATCCACTCCAACAAGACCGACAACGCGATTTCCAAGGTTTTTTGCTGCGGTAAGAATTACCGATCCGCCCATTGAGTGTCCGACGAGCACAACATTTCTAAGGTCAAGTCCTTCCACAACGGCAGCTACATCTTCCCCAAACGCTTCCATGCTCCATTCCTCCCGGTTGTATCGGGATTCGCCATGTCCCGGCAGATCCACTGCCACCACCGTGTAGTTTTCAGCAAAATAGGGCACCTGGAGATCCCAGTAACTCCTGTCGCAACTCCAACCATGCACAAAAACCACCGCCTTATCTCCGGAACCCTCAAGAGAATATGCAATGGGTATTTTTTCTTTTGAATAAATGGTTGGTTCGGCAACCGGTTTACAGGCACCGAGAGCAAAGACCAATCCGGTTAACAGAAGAATTTTTACTGATTTCATGATACGACCTCCATACATTATGTATACATTTAATGTTTGGTAAATGTAATAAAAAACCACGCATGGAAAACATAAGTATTACAGATCTAACCCCCGAGCATGAAGACCGCTACTTTATCTGTCTTGAGGACTGGTCGGAGGATATGAAGGAGTCTGGGAACAGGAAACAGCTCTGGTACAATAAAATAAAGGATCGAGGATTGCGTGTAAAACTGGCGCTGGATAGCCAGGGTGTTGTGGGAGGAATGATTCAATATGTCCCGATAGAGTTTTCTGTCGCTGAAGGCAAGGATCTCTATTTCATCAACTGCATCTGGGTGCACGGATACAAGCAGGGAAGAGGTGATTTCAGAAATAGAGGGATGGGAAAAGCATTGTTAAAAGCGGCAGAAGAGGATGTAAAAGATATGGGCATGAAAGGAATTGTCGCCTGGGGATTGTCAATCCCGGTATGGATGAAAGCTTCGTGGTATAAGAAACATGGCTACAAAAAAGTCGACAGGCAGGGCATGATGACCCTGGTATGGAAACCGTTTGCAGGGGATGCCATTCCTCCAAAATGGATCAATGAGAAGAAGAAACCTGAGAGAATTCCCGGCCAGGTTACGGTAACAGCCTTTGTCAATGGCTGGTGCCCTGCTCAAAACCTGGCTTATGAAAGGGCAAAACGAGCTGCTGCTGAACTGGGAGAAAAAGTAGTATTCAGTGAAATTGATACATTCGAACCCTCAGTTTGCAGGGAGTGCGGGATGGGTGATGCATTGTTTATCGACAACAGGCAGGTTCGGACGGGACCACCTCCCTCCTACAAAAAAATCAAACGTAAAATAGAGAAACGATTAAAAAAATTAAAGATTAGATAGTTTTAAAAAAAGTTTAGTCTTTATCTTACCATTCCAATTTCCATGAAGCTACTGAACAGGATCATCATTGCAGCGATCATTCTGGTTTCCGTTTCCGGATGCAAAATCAGTAAAAAAGAGTTGAATGATACCACCTATATTGATGTATTTACAGGAGGAGTGGAAGGGTACGATACCTACCGAATACCGTCTGTTCTGACAACCAAAAGCGGCACAATTCTGGCTTTTGCAGAAGGCAGGGCAAGCCTTTCGGACCACGCAGAAAATGACATTGTTCTTAAGAGAAGCCTCGATGGCGGTTTCACATGGAGCCCCCTGGAGACCATTGCGGAGGATGGTGAACACTGTCTGAACAATCCAACCGCTGTACAGATACAGGAAACAGGCAGGATCCTGCTGATGTACCAGCGCTATTTTAAAGGATTCGACGAGCGCAAAGCAGAACCGGGGTATGATGGAGAGAAGGTTTGCCGGACCTATATCATCTGCAGTGATGATGATGGAGCAACCTGGTCTGAACCCGAAGAGGTGACGCGTGGTGTGAAAAGAGAAACGGTTGTCACAAGCACTGCAACCGGCCCAGGGATTGGCATTGAGCTTACCCGTGGAGAGCATGCAGGCAGGGTCATCATGCCGTTCAACCAGGGGCCCTATGACAACTGGAAGGTTTATGCTGCATACAGCGATGATCAAGGCACAACCTGGAAGTACGGAGAGGTAGCTCCGGAGCACTCCAAGGGGATGGGAAATGAAGTTCAAATGGTTGAAATGCCTGACGGCTCCATTCAACTTAATTCCCGAAGCGCCTCCGGTAACAAGCTGAGAAAAGTGGCATATAGCCTGGATGGTGGAGAAACCTGGTCCGGACTGGTTGACCATCCCGAACTACCGGAACCCGAATGCATGGGAAGCATCTTGCGGTTTTCCTTTACCTGGAAGAGTGACAGAAGCCGGATTTTGTTCTCAAACCCGGCATCAGAGGAAAACCGGGAAACGGGAACCATACGGATCAGTTATGATGAGGGTAAAACCTGGCCTGTAAACAAAGTGATCTGCAGTGACTCCTTTGCCTATTCATGTCTGACGAAAATCGATGGAGAAACGGTGGGGGTGCTTTACGAAACAGACAATTATGGAAAAATTACTTTTACCATTATTCCCCTTGAATGGTTAGAAGATCCAGGATACAATAAACTCTCTGGGGATTGAGAATTTAAACTTAATATCCTTTAATTTGAATCCATCATACATGGATAATTTACAAATTGCAACTTACAAACGACAAATAAATCCCAAATCACAATTTTCAAAACCGACAAAGAAATAGCATGAAAAACTATTGTTTTCTAACATTTTTACTCGGACTTATTTTGCTTTTCAGCAATTGCTCCCGGAAAGAAGGTACAATCAAATACAGCAATAATTTCGACATTCTTCCTGACAGGATTTGGGTGGGTGAGGATTTCTGGACTATCCCTCTAGAGGATTGGCAGGTTCATGAGGGCAGGCTGGAATGTACTGGGAGCAGTTCAAATATGAGAACAAATCTCATCACCTATCCGATAAAGCCCGGAAACGGAACATTTGCATTGGATGTTACCTGTGGACTACTGCATAAAGGAGATCAGGAAGGGAGTGTCGGCTTTTCGATTGGAGTGAAAGACGATGAAGATCAGGATGTTAGAGCTGCCTGTTATTTCGGCACGGGTTTAAACCTCGGGATCAGAACAGAAGGTGTTCTGTTCATTGAAGACCATACGGTCAATCTTCCCGGTGATTTCGACTGGTCAACGTTTCATATCCGTGTTGAAGGAGACTTCAGTATAAAGGGGAAAGCAATCACGGTCCGGATCATGAATGCACAAATGGAAGAGGTTGTGCAATTGAAAAAAGAGAATATGGATGAGATGGAAGGATTGATTGTGCTGGGGGTAAATCATCATGTTGCTGCTCCTTTTTCTGGCGGCCCCTCCTTCTGGTTTGATGATCTTGAAGTTTCAGGAACAAAGATCAGCTACCAGGCAGATAACCGGTTTGGTGCTATACTGTGGGCGATGTATACGAATAGTCGCAATGTATTAAAAATCACTGCCCAGCTTGCTCCGGTTTCTGTCCGGGGCAATGGTAACGTTAACCTTGAAATTGAGGAGGGTGATCACTGGAAATTTATGTCAACGGAAAAACTCAGGTTTGATTCCTATACCGCAACCTTCAGGATTGAAGACTGGGATCCCCGCCAGGAGGCAAAGTTCCGGATTTCCTATTCGGAAAACCTGATCGACGGTGAAACATCGGATTATGAATATACTGGTACCATACGCAAGGAACCGGTGGATAAACCGCTGGTTTTCGGAGGAATGACCTGCCAGTATGGCTACGGATTTCCATATACACCACTGGTAAATAATCTCCTTAAGGAAGATCCCGATATTCTGTATTTCTCAGGAGACCAGATTTATGAAGGAAACGGGGGGTATTCCATTGTCCGTTTCCCGGCTGAACATGCGATCCTGAATTACCTGGGTAAATGGTACATGTTTGGATGGGCATTCGGTGATGTAATGAAAGATAGACCGACCATTTGCACACCCGATGATCATGATGTGTTCCAGGGGAACCTGTGGGGAGCCGGTGGTCGTAAGATTGAATGGGAAGAGTGGCAGGAGTATGCCGGTACAACGGGGGGATATATTGAGCCGGCAGAGATGATCAATGTGGTTCATGCGACACAATGCAGCCACCTGCCCGACCCATACGATCCGACACCAATTGAACAGGGAATTTCCATCTGGTATACGGATATGGTATACGGGAAAATAAGTTTTGCCATTATCAGCGACCGCATCTTTAAATCAGGCCCCAAGGAAGTGGCATTCTGGGAAGAAGGTAGAAGAGACTGGATAACCGAACGGGGCATTGATCTGTCAAAGCTGGATAAACCCGGTTTGAAACTGATTGGTGACCGTCAGTTCGAGTTTTTAAGAAACTGGATGACGGATTGGAAGGGGGCAAACATGAAGGTATTGCTGAGCCAGACTCTTTTTGCCAACATACCAACACACCATGGGACTCTTGATGGTATCCTGGCTGGAGATCTGGATTCAGATGGCTGGCCGCAAACCCCTCGAAACAGGGTGGTTGATCTGTTGAGGAGATGCTATGCGTTTCATGTAAGCGGCGATCAGCATATACCACTATTCGTTCAATACGGTATCGATGATTTCAGGGATGCCGGCTGGGCTTTCTGTACACCCGCAATTACCGTTGGTTACCAACGAAGATTTCTTCCAGACCGGTTGGGCATTCCCTACCAAAACAGACCATCTCATAATCTTGACAATACCGGTGAATACATTGGTGGCATGGGACATAAAAATTATGTGTATGCCGTTGGTAATCCACCCGATAACACCCGGTCTGCACTTCGGTATGAGCGGGCTCAGCTGAGCTCTTCCGGTTACTCAATCATCACGTTCGATCCGGAATCACGGGATATCTCCTGTGATGCCATCCACTTTCTTGCCGATGCAGACCGGTTGAAACCGGAAGACCGGTTTCCCGGATGGCCCGTTACGGTAAACCAGTTTGATAATGCCGGGATAAACAGAACGGGGGATGAAATTACTGTTCAGGCAAGCGGAATTCTCAATCCGGTTCTCCTTGTCTATGATGCTGAAACGGAAGAGTTGCTGTTGAGTGTGCGGATGAAGGGAGATAAATTCTCGGGTATTGTTGAAGGTTCAGGAAGATATAATCTGAAAATCGGTGATCCTGAAACGGACCTGTGGGAGACTGTCGCAGGGGTAACAGCTGATGAGATAAAGATAAACCCGGTTGTGGTAAAGTTGTAAAATTTAGTTATGTATCGCTCCTATCTTTGTGCCATATGGCACAAAGATAGGAGCGATACATTGGTAGGCATAAGCGACGATTAAAAATCCGCTCCAGTGGAGCGGCACGTTGGTAGCACAGCAGAATACGTAAAACCACCCGCTCCGTAGGTGCGGAACAAAATAAAAAAGATACAAATGAAATTAATACCCTTCTATCAAAACCGAAGATTCTGCGTAATGATCATTTCTTTCCTGGCGCTATTATCCGCAACTGCTCAACCTCCGGATACCGAAACCGATCCCCTTGTCCTGAAAAACCTTGAAGAATGGCAGGACCTGAAATTTGGTTTTATGATGCACTGGGGACCCTATTCCCAGTGGGGCGTTGTTGAATCATGGTCCATTTGCTCCGAGGATGTACCCTGGTGCCGAAGGAACATGGACAACTATGTTGATTATGTAAAAGCCTATGAAAACCTGAAAACAACGTTCAACCCGATTAAATTCGATCCGGCAAGCTGGGCTAAACTCGCCAGAGAAGCCGGAATGAAATACCTGGTTTTTACCACCAAACACCACGATGGATTCTGCATGTATGACACCAAACTGACCGATTATAAAATTACCGATCCTGCATGTCCCTTCCACAAGCATCCGAAAGCCGACATCACCGGTGCGTTGTTTGAGGCTTTCCGTAATGAAGGATTTAAGGTTGGTGCCTATTTTTCGAAACCCGATTGGCATTCGGATGATTACTGGTGGCCCTATTTCTCCACTCCGGACAGAAATGTAAATTATGATCCTGATAAACACCCTGAGCGATGGCAACGCTTTGCGGATTACACCTATGGACAGATTGAAGAATTGATGACGAATTATGGGAAAGTGGATATATTGTGGCTGGATGGCGGATGGGTTAGACCGAAAGAGACCGTGGATAAGGAAAGCAGAGCCTGGCTGGGATCGGAGCAATACAACCAGGATATCGATATGCCAAAAATAGCCGCTATGGCAAGAAGCAAACAACCCGGATTGATCATCGTTGACCGCACCGTTACCGGCAAATATGAAAATTACCGAACTCCGGAGCAGCATGTTCCTCAGGAGCCACCTGACTATCCATGGGAAACCTGCATGACGATGGGAGGATCGTGGTCATACAATCCGAGGGACCGGTATAAGCCCACCCGCCAGATCATCCACCTGCTGGTTGATATTGTTGCCAAAGGGGGTAATTACCTTTTAAATGTTGGTCCGGGACCCAACGGGGAGTTGCCACCCGATGCCATAAACCGCATGAAGGAACTTAGCGAATGGATGAGAATAAATGGAGAAGCGATTTATAATACAAGGCCAATTCCACCATACAAGGAAGGGAAAACATGCCTGACATCACTGAAGGATGGAACCGTTTTTGCGATCTATCTCGCTGATGAAGATGAGAGCAATCCTCCGAAGAAGATCCTGCTCAGTTCGATTAAACCGGAAGCTGGGACAACAGTAACCATGCTTGGTCATGATCATTCACTCAAGTGGGAAAATATTGGAAAAGGTATCCTGATCGAAGTTCCGGAAGAGGCATTTAAGAATCCACCCTGCAGGTATGCATGGGCGTTTAAAATCTCGGGGGCTGTTGTTGATTGAAAAAATAATTCCGGGTTTTCACGTCCGGGCTACGGAACAATGCTGGGGGCCCTTTCATCTCAAGCATCGGGGATCCTTAGTCATACCCGTATCCAACTTCATCATTCGTTAATCCTTGCAAGCCGGCAGGCTGGGATGTTCCTTGCTCTGCCATTGGCACCCCTTCGGGGGATATTCAATGATATAGATTTTATTTAAAAACAAGGATCAACGATTTTAGATTTTGGATTATTGTAGAATCAAACCGATTTTATGTTATCTTAAGCAAGAAAATATCATCACACATGAAGTTCATCCATCGAACAAGAAAATGGGTCCTTCCAGGTTTATTGTTATTCTTCATTCTTCTGTTGTTGGGGTGTCAGACAGAGCCTCTCCCACTGGACTCCGGATTTAACGAGCCAGCAGATCCGGATACCATCCATGCCACTGTCTGGCAAATGGTTCCTCCCGGTCTCCAGGGAAGCTTCGGTACGACAAATGTCCGGTTTGCAAGAAACAGACCTCCTGATATCGGGATCACGCATGATCTTGGACTTTCCGCCTGGAAAGGGGAAACGGTCAGTGCACAATTGTTACTATGGTCTTCAGAAAACATTGAAAAGGTCAGACCATCAGTAAACGGTTTGATCGATGGTGAGGGCAGGAAGATCGGAGTGGAATCGATACAGATCCGGCCGGTCAGGTATGTATTAACCGATGAATTTTCATCAGGTTGCAGCTACCGCAGTGCGGATACCATCCCCTCACATCTTGCAGCTGACATCCTTGACACATTATCAGTATTTAACATCCCTGCACAGTCTGCAAGACCGTTGTGGATTACCCTTTCTATTCCTGAGGAAACCAAACCCGGTAATTACTCCGGCAACATTGAAATTGAATCAGACTCAGATAGTACCATACTGTTCACGCTCTCTGTACAGGTCCACAATTGGACGTTACCCGAACCATCAGACTGGTCTTTCCACCTTGATCTATGGCAAAATCCTTATGCAATTGCCCGGTATCACGATGTTGAACTCTGGTCACAGGAGCATCTGGATTTACTCCGTCCACTATTAACGCTGCTTGCCGGGGCAGGTCAGAAGTGCATTACCACCTCGATCGTAGACAAACCCTGGGATGGACAAACATACGATCCCTTCGAATCGATGATCACATGGATAAGGAACTCAGATGGTCGATGGGAATTCGATTACCACCTTTTCGACCTGTACGTATCGCTTGCCATGGTGTGTGGCATTACTCATCAGATCAACTGTTACTCGATGGTACCGTGGGGAAACCAGTTCATGTACATGGATGAAGATTCCTCGAAATTTATAACCATCGAAGCGAAGCCAGGAACGACACTATATAAAGAATTATGGAGGCCGTTCCTCTATGATTTCAGGACTCATCTGATGGAAATGGGCTGGCTTGATAAAATAACCATAGCACTGGATGAACGAAACCTGGAGGAGATGAAGAATATGTTCGATTTTCTACATCGAACGGTGCCTGAATTTAAAATAGCCATGGCAGGACACTATTTTGAAGAAATAAACTCAGATATCCATGATTTCAGTTACAACTGGGGGCACGTACAAGCCAGTTCAAAGGAAATAGCAAAAGTCCGCAGGGAGAGAGGACAGATTACCACCTACTATGTTGCCTGTGGCATTCCCTGTCCGAACAATTTCACCTTCTCCCCTCCTGCCGAATCAACCTTTGAAGGGTGGTTTGCAGCAGCAATGGGATTTGACGGATTCCTGAGATGGGCTTACAATTCCTGGGTTGAAGATCCGTTAAAAGACTCAAGGTTCCGTACCTGGCCTGCCGGAGATACCTATTTTGTTTATCCCGGTCCCAGGAGCTCCATACGTTTTGAAAAACTGAAGGAAGGGATCCAGGATTATGAAAAGATCAGGATCCTGCAAGAAACGTTAGAACATTCAGCCAATGATGAAATAGCAGGCAAACTCCAGGAATTGAATTCCTTTCTTGAGAAGATCAGGAGTTCGCACGATTTGTCAAAGAACGCTGCTTCTGCCATTACGGAGGGAAAGAAATTAATAACTGAAATAACAGGAATATAACATTTGGCCCGTTTACCTGAATACACCACTGTCCGGTTAGAACCTTTGGGTATTGAAAAGAAAATACCCAGAGGAACACACCTTATTGATATTCTCTACCAATATGGAATTGAATTTCCCTGTGGTGGTAAGGGGGCGTGTGGAAGATGTCGTATTACGGTACTGGATGGCAAACTAAGGACTGTCAAACAACACGATCAATATGCCAGGAAGCTGGACCTCCCTGAGAATGTTAAGCTGGCGTGCATGTGCTTCGTGGACGAGCCGGTTGAACTTGAGATCGGACAGTTTGAGACCATAATTCTTGCTGATAATAGCGAGTTTGATTTCAAACCACAGGGAGGATTGGGGATAGCCATTGACCTGGGTACAACCACCGTTGTAGGACAGCTTCTAAACCTGTCTGAAGGAAAAGTCATCAACGTCATATCAATGCTCAATTCCCAGTCAAGATATGGAGCCGATATCATGTCACGGGTTGATTTTGCCGTGAACCGGGATGGACAGGAGATCCTGAATAAAACGGTAAGAGGGGATATTTATAACCTCATTCGTGAACTTTCCGGAGAGTTGACCGGGGGGCTTCGCCGGATCGTAATTGTCGGAAACAGTGTGATGCAACATACCTTTTGCAATCATGATCTCACGCCATTGTCCGCATATCCGTTTGAATCCCGAAAGCATGAATTCGTTGAATTCACCCCGGATCAACTGGGACTGGATCACCTGAAGGATTGCAAGATAACTTTTTACCCCTCCATTGGCAGTTTTGTCGGCAGTGATATTTTAGCCGGTATCATGTCCACCGGTATGCACCATCAGGAAAATATCAACGTGCTGATCGACCTGGGTACCAATGGAGAAATATGCATGGGAAACAGGGAGAGGATCCTGTGTGCCTCCACCGCAGCCGGACCTGCGTTCGAAGGCACCAACATTACAATGGGCATGACGGCATCCACCGGTGCCATATCTTCCGTTTTTATAGAAAATAACAAGCTCTCATACCATACTATTGGTAATGAAAAAGCACGCGGGATCTGCGGCAGCGGTCTCATTGATGCCATTGCCATTTTTCTTGAACAAGGTTGGATCGACAGTACGGGACAGATAGCAGGAAACAACGATAAAATCTTTCTTGACGAAGAAGTGTTTCTGAACCAGAAGGATATCTATGAATTCCAACTTGCCAAAGCAGCCATTGCTTCAGGTGTAGATATTCTTGCTGCTCAACTGGAAATAGAAAAACCGGAGATCGACAGTTTGTATATTGCGGGAGCATTTGGAAATTTCATTAACCTCGAGAATGCCGTTAGGCTCGGTTTGCTGGAATTTCCTGTTGAACAGATCACCCGGTTTGGGAATACAGCCCTGATCGGTGCGAAAATGGCACTTTTCCAGGAACATAAAGAGTGGGAAGAGATGTTACAAATTACAAGGCACCTCTCCCTCGAATCCTTCCGGGAATTCCAGGATATTTTTGTATCTAAAATGTTTTTTGGCTGACCGGGTACCTTTCATGTGCCAGTTCAGTATCTGATTAATGAACCAGCCATTAAAAGAAAAAATAGGATTACTATCATGAAAATCAAACGTAAAACATTTGTCATCCTTCTGGTAACATTATCAATCAATTCTCTGCTAACCAGTTGTCGTGTTGGCACCAGTGAAAACGACACACCACCAAACATTATCCTTATCGTTGCCGATGACCTGGGGTATAATGAACCGGGGTGTTATGGACAGGAGATCATTAAAACTCCTTTCATTGATCAATTGGCGGAGGAAGGTATGCGGTTTACCCAGTTTTACTCCGGCAGCCCTGTCTGTGCTCCATCACGGTGTGTCCTGATGACCGGGCAGCATACCGGCCATGCTTTTGTCCGTGACAATTTTGAAGTGAAAGGGGGTGACGGTTTCTGGGGTCAGATGCCCCTGGCAG
>CAYZVJ010000073.1:0-2646 GCA_964481765.1 uncultured Rikenellaceae bacterium
CAGGAAATGGTGAAACCAGAATTCCACCGATTTACGGGTTGAATGGGCTCGTTTCGGACCTCCCCAGCCGTGCCTTCCTCCTGGGTAGATCATCAGTTCAAAATCCTGGTTAAGGTCCTGCATTTTGGAGATCAACTGAATGATATTTTGCATGTGAACATTATCATCCATATCTCCGTGGGTGATTTTCACGTACCCTTTGTAATTTTCAATGTGTGTCATAACAGAACCCTGTTTATATCCTTCCGGGTTTTCTTCCGGTGTATCCATGTATCGTTCAGTATACACGTTGTCATACAACCGCCAATCGGTAACAGCAGAACCCGCCTGGCCATGTGTGAAATAATCAGCACCGGCTGTTAATGCCATCAGGGTCATATATCCTCCATAACTGCTTCCGGTAATGCCTATCCGTTCCGGATCGATAAAGGGTTTTTCTCTCAGCCACTTAACCGCCTCGATGTAGTCGTGTATTTCCCATTTGCCCAGGTTGCGGTGCATAAGTTCCACTCCCGATTTACCAAAATGCCCGGTAGCCCGGTGGTCCACAGCAATGGTAATGATCCCGTTTTGAGCGTAATAATGGTTGGTTAATGAGTAAGAGGCACTGTTCCTGACGGAAGGAGAATTTGGCCCTCCGTAAATTGAAAAAATGACAGGGTATTTTTTCGTTTCATCAAAATCGGGTGGGAGGGTCCACATGGCAGGCAGGTCATAACCGTCTGAAGTGGGAATGGTGAATAGTTCAACCTTTCCGAGGTTATATTCCTCCATTGACTCATCCCGTGAATCTCCCAGCAACCGGACTGATTTACCTTTGCCGGTGAACAGCTCCAGTTTGGTGGGGGTAAGGATATTGCTATAGCTGTCATAGAAATAATCCCCGTTAGGTGAAACGGAAGGTCTGTGTGTTCCCTTAATGGAAGTAAGCTTGGTAAGTTTTTTCCCGTTCAGATTGATGGAGAACAGGTGATTCTCTGTCGATTCACCACCCGTTCCTGTAAAGAAAACCGTTTTTGTTTTTTCCACGACCAGCTCTATTCCCGTTACCCTCCAGTCAAGATCAGTAACCTTATTGATCAGTTTCCCGCTCATATCATAGTAGTAGAGGTTTCTCCATCCATCGACATCACTCCGCACAAGGAAACCGCTGCCATCCTCAAAGAGATACAGATCCTCGAAGAATTCGACCCAGCAATTCTGTTTTTCGTTGTAGATCTCTCGTTTTGCACCGGTTGACGGATTGACAGCATACAGGGTAATTTCATCCTGTCCCCTGTTCATGTACTGGTAGACCAGTTCTTTCGAGTCTTTTGTCCAGAATGGCCATGCCACATAGCGGTCAACTCCTTCGTTGGTATCCATCCAGACGGTTTTGCCAGTTTCAAGGTGTATTACTCCAAGTTTCACCAGCGGGTTGGAATCCCCCGGTTTCGGATAGGGAGTGATCTCCACCCTGCCATGTATACCCTCTCCGGTGACGATAGTGAATTCAGGTACTGGATTATCATCAAATCGGAGGTATGCGATCATTCTGCTGTCCGGAGACCACCAGAAAGCCCTGTATCGGGATGCCCTGCCGAGGATCTCTTCATAGTAAACCCAGGATGCCCAGCCGTTGTAGATGCGCTTATCACCATCGAAGGTAAGCTGGGTCTCTTCTCCGGTAGCCAGGTCAGAAATGAAAAGGTTGTGATCCCGGGTAAAGGCAATCTTTGTTGCATCCGGTGAGAAGGTGGCATTGTTTTCCTCTGAGTCCGAAAGGGTAACCTGCCGGAATTCTCCTGAAGTCCGGTTAAAATAGTGTAGGTTGTTCTCTTTCCTGAAGATGAAATGATTCAGATCATCCGTGTTCGTTGTGCTTCTATCCAGTGAAAACCCTTCCGGAAGGATCTGATCGTATTCAGAAAAGTCAAGATAAAGCGTTGATTCTCCGGTTTCAGCAGCAACTTTCATCACCACCTGAGACCCGTTTTCCCGTTTGCTTTCCAGGTAATGGGTTGCATCAAGCCAACCCGATAACCTGGGTAGTGAGCTTGAAAACATCTGACCCCGGGCAGAAAATACCTCATCATAGGTGAAATTTTTTTTCTGGGCGGATGCAGTGGTTAATGCCAGCATGGCTATAAACGCAAACCACAGCATGGAAGAATGGATTATTTTTTTCATGGCTGTAACAAGTATAAAGTGATAAAAATGGGATTCATATAAAATATAGGAAGGTTAAAAATAAGATAATTTCTCAGTGCAGGCAAGCTATTTTCCGGTAAAAAAAGAGGGCGTCGTATAATTGCTTATGGGACACCCTCGAACTAAAGATCGTGCCGGTAAGTCCTAGATCTTCAGCTTTTTTTCAATCTCATCTATTTGTACCCTGAACCGCTTATCGGTATCGATCAGGTTGTTCACCGTTTTGCAGGCATGGAGAACCGTTGCATGATCTTTTCCGCCGATCTGGGAACCAATGGTGGCAAGGGAAGATTTTGTGAGGCTTTTTGAGAAAAACATCGCAACCTGCCTTGCCTGAACAATTTCCCGTTTTCTTGTTTTACTCTGCATCAAATCAATGGGTATGTTAAAATAGTCACATACGATCTTCTGGATGTAATCGATGGAGATCTCCCTTTTCGTGTTCTTGATCAACTT
>CAYZVJ010000073.1:2746-9387 GCA_964481765.1 uncultured Rikenellaceae bacterium
GGAGGTCTGTCTGACGTGAGAATCAGTTGTTTTCCCGATTGGTGCAGGTGATTGAAGATATGAAAAAAGATATCCTGTGTTTTTTCCTTCCCGGCAAACTCATGAACATCATCCAGGATCAGGACATCGATCATCTGGTAAAAATGCAGGAAATCATTTTTATTGTTATTGCGGATCGATTCCACAAACTGTGTCTGGAACTTATTGGCATTCACATATAGAACCGTCTTTTCAGGCATCTGTTCCTTAACCAGAATTCCAATTGCCTGTGCCAGGTGTGTCTTACCCAATCCGGAATCTCCATAGATCAGGAGGGGATTGAAGGCTGTTCCACCGGGTTTGTTTCCGACAGCAAATCCTGCAGACCGGGCTAACCGGTTGCATTCACCCTCTACAAAATTGGCAAAAGAGTTATCCGGATTTAACCGGGGATCAACGTGCAATTTTTTTATCCCTGGAATAATAAATGGATTTTTTATGGTGTTTTGTTCGGTCTCAAGGGGAATTGAAACCGGACGGTTCTTAAGTTCTGCTTTATTCTTTGTGGGAAATTTTACCGTGTAGGGTTTGGAATTGGAAAATGCATTGTTCTCCATGACCACATTGTACTCCAGCTTGGCATCAATACCCAGCTCCTTTCTGAGGGTTTTCCTCAGAATATCAATGTACTGCTCTTCTAAATACTCATAGAAGAAAGGACTGGGAACCTGTATGGTTAAAATATTTTTTTCTAGTTTCACCGGAACGATAGGCTCGAACCAGGTTCTGTAACTAATCGATGGAACATTATCCTTAATGATCTTTAAACAATTATTCCATACTTCGTGATGCGAACTACTCATTTAGAAATTTCTCAATTTATTTTATTTTGATTTTAGGTTCGAAGTAGCAAGTTTGTTAAAAAAAAAGTAAAAAAAAAATTAATTTTAACTTGACTTTCTCAAAAAAATTATATTGGTTTTAAAATCAACCCTTTAAAAATTAAAAAAAAATCAGAAAAAGCTATATTTAACTAATGTACTGATAATCAGCATTATATCCTAATTCATTGTTAATAAATTGTTAGTTAATTGTTTAAGTGCATTATTTAAAGTAAAGCGTTAAAAATTCATTCTCTGCTGAAAATTTTCATCAAAAAAAAACAGCAGTTTGTCAAAATTTCCAGTTCCGGAAAATGAGCATTCCGTCAATTTGTTTACCAGGGATACAGAATATGTAAACGGTCAACATGGGATCCGGTCGAATATCCGGATTCGATTTTTCATTTCGAAGATTTTCCTCCAAAAACAGAAACCTGGACATACCGTTTTGGATTTTCTTTCACATCCTTCAGCAGGGCATCCAGGCTGTTTGTTGCATTTTCAAGATTGATATAGAGTGAATCATCAGTGATCAGCATTCCCAGTGTTCCTTCTCCACGGTTAATTCGTGTAAGGGCTGTATCCATGTTAGCCAGGGTTCGATTCAGGTTATCTATCGTACTGCGAATCTGTGATTTAGCCAGGGAGTCGGACAGGCTTGCCATATTCTGAAACAATTGTGTCAGTTCTTCATTGTTGTTTTTCAGGTTTCCGGAAATGGATTCGATATTGCTCAGAAAATTTGCAAACCGGCCATCTTCATTGGTCATTAAGGTATCGAGCGTATAGGTAGAGCGATTCAGGTGCTTAATGGTCTCGCGGATGTGTTCAAAGCTGGCGGAAAAATTATCCCTGAAACTTTCGTTGAAGGTCACCTGGATCACGGCCAGCACCGAATCAATCGAGAGCATGAGGTTTTCCGCTTTATTTTTCAACGGCAGCATCTCAACACTCACCTGCTCCTGCAGGGTCCCTTCCACTTCCGCGATCAGTGTATCGCCACTCTCACAGACCGCTTTCGAATTTCCCAGGATCAGGGCCACGGATCGCGTTCCCATCAGGTCCGAACTGTAGATCCGTGCAATGGAATTTTTGGGGATGTCAAAGTTCTCCTCGATCAGAAGTGTCACGATAAGCTTTCCGGATTGTTCGGAAGCAAACCGGATATTGTCTACCAAACCCACTCGATAACCATTGATCAGCACAGCGTTTGATTCTTCCAGTCCATTGACTTTGTCGTACACCACCGTGTAGGTCTTGGCAGCATGGAGAATATTTTTCCCCTTCATGAAATTGTAAATCCATATAAACAGAGCGATGGTGATTATTGCTAACACTCCTATTTTTATTTCGTGTCTGATTTTCGGCATGATAGCTGGGATTTACTGAATAAATTTACTCATTAATTTTCTTCAATGCTTCATTTAGCGGGATTATTTTATCATTTTCTACAGCGATGATGAATGAATCGCCATAGCGAATTTTTACTTTTTGGATGTATTGCATGATTTCATCGTACCTGGATTCGTTACCCACGGCGTATTTATACATACCTCCTGTTTTAAACTCTTTCACATGCTCAAACCCCTTGAAATGTTCCGAATCAAGGGGTATGGGTTTTCTGGAAGCCATGACCTGTACCATGAAGCATACAGAACTGGTTTCTGCCGGGATTTTGCTGAAATCGCTTCTGTTTTCCACCGCAATTTTATAGTCACGGAATGCCCTGAATATTGCGGATGCGATATAATTCTGACCTGCTTCGGAAAGGAGGTATGTCTCTTCAGCGGCATTTGAGATGAACCCGATTTCAACAAGTACACTCGGCATGGTCGTGTTCCACAAAACCAGAAAACCTGCCTGTTTTACTCCGCGGTCGATGCGTTTGGCTCGTTCGCGAAACTGGTTCTGCACAAACGATGCGAAGTCCAGGCTCTGTTCCAGGTAAGTATTCTGAACCAGCGAGAATATGATGAACGATTCGGGGGAATCGGGATCGTAACCTTCGTACTTCGTGGTATAATCTTCCTCAAACGTGATCACGGCATTTTCCTTCATGGCTACTGCCAGGTTCTTCTCATCCGTATGAAGTCCCATTACATAGGTTTCCGATCCGAGGATGTTCCTGTTTTTCCAGGAATTGGCATGCAGCGAGATAAACAGGTCGGCTTTGGCTTTGTTTGCAATCTCAGCCCGGCGGTTCAATTCAACGAACCGATCGGTCGTTCGGGTATAGATTACTTCAACATCATTAAAATTTTCAGAGATGTAATTCCCCAGTTTCAATCCGACCCCGAGTACAATGTCCTTTTCCCTGCTTATTTTTCCCAGCGCGCCCGGATCTTTCCCTCCATGCCCGGGATCAATCACCACTTTCCATACTCTTTTCGTGTCTTGTGATTGCGCCCCTGATGCGCCTGTAACCGATAAATAAACCCCGCAAAGTACAAGAAACAGGGTTATTAACCGTTTTTGAAGAAAAAGAGCAGATATATTGTAAAAGGTCATTCTTTGATGTCTATTTTTAATTAGTTTTGTCTGATACCTTTCGTGATCAGGAAATGACGCTGACCTGTTTCTGTGTAAATCATGATCTCACAAAAATAGTATATAAAACGTTGTATTTAAAATTTCCAAAAATCCTTTTCATTTTATCTTTTCCTATTCTGTCTGTTTCATTTTCCAATGGGCAGGGACGGATTGCTATTCCCGATACGGTTCTGGTCAGGCAGGATACAGCGATAATAGATACCGTACAGGCAGCAGTAAAAAAGCCTGCCACCACGGAAATTGATGACCCCATTGATTATGAGGCTGATGATTCCCTGATTTTTGATCTGGAGAACGATAAAGTGTACCTGTACGGGAATGGATTTGTCACCTACCAGGATATCGAGCTGAGGGCTGCATACATTGAGCTCGACAGAGCCAGGGATGTTGTTTTTGCCAGGGGTACCCTGGACAGCCTGGGAAAGGAAATTGGAAAACCTGTATTTAAAGAGGGTTCCGAAAGTTTCGAATCAAAAACGCTGACCTATAATTTCAAAACGAAAAAAGGGATCATCCAGGGTGTGGTCACCGAGCAGGAGGGCGGGTACCTGCACAGTGGGATAACAAAAAAACATGAAAATGGTGAGATCCACGTGAAGAACGGAAAATATACAACGTGTAATCTGCCGAATCCCCATTTCTATGTTGCACTGACCAAGGCAAAAGTGATTCCTGACGACAAGATCGTTTCAGGCCCTGCGTATCTTGTCATGGCAGACATTCCCCTGCCAATTGCCCTTCCATTCGGCTTCTTCCCAAATCAGAAATCCCGCACTTCCGGGATTCTTATTCCCGAATATGGAGAAGAGCGAAACAGGGGTTTCTTCTTCCGCAATGGCGGTTATTACCTTGCATTGAGTGATTATTTCGATGCACGGATTACCGGAGATATCTATACCCGCGGCACCTGGGGTGTCTCCCTTGGATCCAATTACCGTGTTCGTTACCGGTTCAACGGCAACTTGAGAGCAAGGTACTACATGAACGTGAGTGGTGAAAAAGAACTGCCCGATTACACAAGAAAAAAAGATTACGCCATCACCTGGTCCCATTCGCAGGATCCGAAATCTAACCCTAGCCGGACTTTCAATGCCAATGTGAACATGAGCTCAAGCTCCTTTGACCGCAACCACAGCTTTAATGCAAACGATTACCTGACAAACACGAAACAATCCAGCATATCCTATTCAAAACGATGGGCGGGAACCCCGTTCAACTTGTCTGCCAGCATGAACCACCGGCAGAACAGCCAGACAAATTCAGTCGACCTGAACCTGCCAAAGATGAATTTTAATATGAACCGGATCTATCCGCTGAAAAGAAAAAACAGGGCAGGAAAAACAAAGTGGTATGAAAACATTGAACTGAGCTACAAAGCAATGCTGGATAACCAGATAAAGACAACCGACTCACTATTGTTTACCTCTGCTGTTTGGGATGATATGAAAAATGCATTTAAACACGATATCCCGCTGTCAACCCAGATCAGGCCTTTTAACAGTTTTTATATCTCTCCTTCCCTTCAATATTCCGGGGTTCTCTATTCGAAACACATAGAAAAAAGGTGGGAAGAGAACTACTATGATGCCGATCTCGATTCAACATATGCCACGCTTATCACCGATACGATCAGTGGCCTGAAATATGCACATTCTTACCTGCCCACCATATCCCTGGGGCTGAATCCTAAAATCTATGGAATGTATGTCTTTAAAAATCCCAATAGCCGTATCGAAGCAGTCCGGCATGTCATGACACCTTCGGTATCCTTCTCCTATACACCCGATATGACCGGCGTTACACCAGACTATTACCACAAAGTTCAGGTGGATACCCTCGGGAATATGCGGGAGTATTCATGGTTTGAGCAAGAGATCTACCGCACACCAACCTTGCCGGGCAGGAGCGGATCGGTAAATATAAGACTGAGCAATAACATTGAAATGAAGGTGCGTTCTGCCAGCGATACGGTTCAAACTTCCAAAAAGGTAAAGATCCTTGAAAACCTCTCCTTCAGTACCAGTTACAACCTGTTTGCTGATTCGTTGAAATGGTCACCCATCACCATGTCCGGCCGCACGCGGTTAGCCAATAAAGTGGACCTGTCTTTTGGCGGTTCATTTGATCCCTATGCCCTGTCAGAAGATGGAAGAAAGATCAATAAGGCTGAATTTACAGAGACTGGTAAACTGGCGCGGCTAACCCGCTTTAACTTCTCCATAAACGCTTCACTGAACTCGCGGGCCCAGGAAAGTCAAGAGGAAGAGACCGGCACAAAACAATCGATGCCTGAAGGTGTACCGGCGGGTAAGCTGGGCATTCCCAGGGAGAATGATGAAGAGGGAGGTGTGCCCCAGGAATTCTACACAGGGGAATACGTTGATTTTAATATTCCCTGGAACCTCTCCATGCGGTATAATTACAATTATACCAATACCGGAATAAACAAGCGGGTAACCCAGACATTCAACTTCTCAGGCAATGTTAGCCTGACAGCAAAATGGAAGATCGGATTCAGCTCCGGGTATGATTTCAAATCAAAAAAACTCACCTATACATCGGTGAATATCTACCGGGATCTGCACTGCTGGGAAATGAGGTTATCCTGGATCCCAATCGGGTATCATCAAAGTTACTCCTTCCAGATCAACGTCAAATCGGCTATCCTGAAAGACCTGAAATACGAGAAACGGAAGAGCTGGTATGACAGGTAACCCGGAACGACTGAATCCATGCATAACCCAATAATGAATCCTGACGTTATTGTTATTTGTTATACCCTCGGCAGTTAATTGTTATCGGTTAATGGTTAATCGTCCGGCAATTGAACAGATGGCAGATAAAATGAGATACCCCTACCCGTCAAGCCGACCAGAGCGGCTGGACGGATTTTTCGCTCCTCCGGCGTTAAGGAATAACAACCACAGCGTGGTTGTCACATAGTGATCCTCCCGTAGGGATTCCTTCGGAGCTAACGGGAAAAGTCAATAGCCCCGGCATTCATGCCGGGATTAACGTGTTACAAATAACCCCTGGTCCAACTGCTATGCTTATCTGTTGGAAAACCTTTCATGGACCGAATTTCCCCAGGTTTTAAATAGAAAAAAACTGAGAACCAAGAACTGAGAACCAGAATTGATTATTTTAAGTTCCATTTGGATTAAGGTTAACAACAATGTACTCACTAACCCACTAACCTAATAACCACTTCTTTATTTCGCAATCCGAAAT
>CAYZVJ010000073.1:9487-15008 GCA_964481765.1 uncultured Rikenellaceae bacterium
TTCGCAATCCGAAATTATCTTTTTATACTATCTTTATTGATTCTTTAACCAAAAGTCTAAATTCATGAAAAAAGTAATCTACACACCCAGGGCACCAGATGCTGTCGGTCCATACAGCCAGGCAATAGAAACAAATGGGATGTTATTCATCTCTGGCCAGATAGCGATCAATCCTGAGACGGGAAAGGTTGTTGAAGGGGGGATCCGGGAACAGACCGGACAGGTACTGAAAAACATTCATGCAATCCTGGATGCAGCAGGGTATACCCCAGAAGATGTGGTGAAATCAACCTGTCTGCTGGATGATATGAATAACTTTGCAGCCATGAATGAAGTGTATGCCGGCTTTTACCCCGGCGATCCACCTGCCCGCGCTGCCTACCAGGTGGTGAAGCTTCCGCTGGGAGTGATGATTGAAATCGAAACGATTGCGGCGAAGTAAGTTAAAAGTTATCAGTTAAAAGTTATAAGTAAGAATTGTGCTATTCCATCTGCAGTTTTTCATCTGAGAGGTTTTGAGAGCAAAGTAGGCGGATTCGCAAATTACACTCATCCCGACGTTACTGTCGGGATGAGTAATTACAACTGAATGACAATTGTCTGATGGGCAGTTGGATTAAAGAAAAAAAATCCGGAAACACTTTCGCTTCCGGATTTTTTTATCTGCTGTTAGCCGATACTACTCAGCAACAATCTCAAAATCGATCTCCACCGTGACTTCCTTATGCAATTTTATCCCGGCTTTGTATTTACCGATGTTCTTGATGCTCTCTTCAGAAAGGGTAATGTTTTTCCGGTCGATCTCAAATCCCTCCTTTTGCAGTGCTTCAGCGATCTGAATGGTATTGACCGATCCGAAGATTTTTCCTGTAGAGCTTGTTTTCGCACCGATGGTTAATGCCGTTCCTTCCAGCTTGCCTGCCAGCTCAAGGGCTTCATCTTTAATTTTTTCCTCTTTGTGTGCCCGCTGTCTCAGGTTCTCGGAATGGATCTTTTTTGCCCTTTTTGTGGCAAGCAATGCATATCCTTTTGGAATTAAGTAATTCCTGGCGTATCCTGTCTTTACGGTGATGATATCGTCTTTATGCCCCAGACCCGGCATATCCTGTGTCAGAATGATTTCCATATTCCTGCCTCCTGCATTATTTTAACATATCGGTAACGTAGGGCAGCAATGCCAGATGCCGTGCCCGTTTAATTGACTGAGCTACTTTCCGCTGGTATTTCAGGGATGTTCCGGTCAGTCGTCGCGGCAGTATTTTTCCCTGCTCGTTCAGGAACTTCTTCAGGAATTCAGGATCTTTGTAATCCACGTATTTTATCCTGTTCTTCTTGAACCGGCAGTATTTTTTCTTTTTTATTTCAACAGTTGGCGGGGTAAGGTACCTGATTTCTGATTCGTTCTGTGCCATTGCTTATTCCTCCAATTTTTTTTCACTTTCCGATTGTTTTCTTTTTTTCTCACTGTATTCAACGGCATATTTATCCATCTTGAACGTCAGAAAACGAATGATCCTTTCATCGCGCCGGTATTCCACCTCCAGCTTCTCTATCAAAGCACCTTCTGCTTGAAATTCAATTAAATAATAAAATCCTGTTGATTTTTTCTGAATGGGGTAGGCCAGTTTTCTAAGTCCCCAGTTCTCTTCATGAACGATCTTCCCTTTGTTATCGGTAATGATCTTCTTGAACTTTTTTACCGCTTCCTTTATCTGGGCCTCAGATAAAACGGGAGTTGCAATGAAAACGGTTTCGTACGGGTTCAACATAATGTTATGGTTTGAATTTTTTCAATGGAGAGCGACTACCTGTGTGATCCACTTCAAGTCGCTACTCTTTTACTTCGGAGCGCAAAAATAGAATTTTTTTCCTGCAAAGCAAAATATATTCGGAATTTTCAAGACACTGAAAACCAAAGCGGTGATTTGCACGCATTTTATGAATAATCCGGACTAACCCTTCTGTCTGTTCATAAAATCGATCACTAAATTGGATCTCTTTCAGTATATTTGTAGTTTGTGTCCGTTGATATTTTGCTTTCTCAGGAAAATAAGGTATCGCACGTATCTTAAGTAACAAACGGAGAGGATCTTATGGAAAATTATAAAGTTTCGGCAAGAAAATACCGGCCCTTAACATTTGATGCCGTTGTGGGGCAGGAAGCCATAACCAGTACCCTGAAAAATGCCATAAAGAACGGTCACCTTGCCCATGCATATCTTTTCTGTGGTCCTCGTGGAGTGGGAAAAACCACCGTTGCCCGGATCTTTGCAAAAACAATCAATTGCCAGCAGGTTACTGACAGGGTCGAACCGTGCAATGAATGTGAATCGTGCAAGGCATTCAGTGAATCCCGCTCCTACAACATTCACGAACTGGATGCTGCATCAAACAACTCGGTGGACGATATCAGGAACCTTACCGACCAGATCAGGATACCTCCGCAGATTGGAAGGTACAGCGTTTACATCATCGATGAGGTCCACATGCTTTCCGCTTCTGCTTTCAATGCATTTCTTAAGACACTCGAAGAACCCCCGGTACATGCCATCTTTATCCTGGCAACCACCGAAAAGCAGAAAATCATTCCCACCATCCTTTCGCGCTGCCAGATCTTTGATTTTAACCGGATCAGGGTGAACGATATGGTTGAGTATATGCAATACGTGGCAAAGGAGGAGAAGATTAAAGCCGATCCGGATGCACTGACAGTCATTGCCAACAAAGCCGATGGCGCCATGCGCGATGCACTATCCATCTTCGACCAGATGGTTAACTTTGCTGGCACTTCGTTCGGCTACAAAGAGGTGATCGAGAACCTGAATGTTCTGGATTACGACTACTATTTCCGGATCACTGAATCCTTCCTTCAAAATAACCTCATCGATAGCCTGATGATATTTAATGAGATACTGGATAATGGTTTTGACGGACACCATTTCATCACCGGCTTGAGTTCCCATTTCCGGGATCTGCTGGTGTGCAAGGACCCGGTGACCGTTCAGCTGCTGGAAGTTGGTGCAACCATCGCTGAAAACTACCTGAAACAGTCAAAGCACTGTCCTGTAGATTTCTTATACCGTGCACTGGACATCTGCTCTGCAACCGATATCTCTTATAAGAACAGCAATAACCAGCGGCTGCATGTTGAGCTTGCTCTGTTTAAAATGTGCCAGATCACAGGAAAAATAGAAATACCCGATCAAATAGCAACAACACCGGAAGAGAAGGTCGAACCGGAACAGGAAGATCTGCCTTCGCCAGAAGATGAGCAGATTGAGACGAAGGAGGATGCAATCGAAGAGGCGAAATCGGATAATGAAGCAGAAGAAGAGGAGCCGGATGAAATCCCTGAAGATGATGTGATCCGCGAAGAGGAGGAACCCGAGACATACAAACCGGCGACAACATCCATCAAAAATGCACTGAACGGCCTGCATAAAGTGAACAACGGTGGGGGAGAAACCGAGTATTCAACCCCTGACCAACCCATGGAAGGGATCACTGAAAAACCATTTGACAGCGACACACTGATCGGTAAATGGCAAACTTTTGCCGATTCTATAAAATCGGAAAAACCACGACTCTCCTCAACACTCAAAACTCAACTCCCGTTGTTGGGAGATAATTTTCAGATTGAGGTGGAGATGGACAACCAGGCACAGAAGGAGGATTTTGACCGGGCAATCAAGGCAGACCTTCTTGGTTTTCTGAGAAAAGAGCTACAGAACGACACCATCCAGATCAATGCCTATGTTGTGGAAGAAGAGAACAGCAAGAACTCCCTCTATACCGATGAAGAAAAGTTCAACCACATGAATCAGATCAATCCAAACCTCGGAAAACTGAAACAACAATTCAATCTCGATTTCGAATAACCCTTTTATGCTGTGAAATAGTAAATTTCCGGTAATGATATATTTGTCCGGGATATGAATTTTCCTATTTTTGCTTCCAGCTATCATCTAACAAAAAAAAATATTATGGACGGACAAAAAATTACCATTCAGAATGGGCAGTTACAGGTACCCGATCATCCAGTCATTCCTTTTATTGAGGGAGATGGAACAGGCCCGGATATTTGGGCCGCATCGGTTCGGGTTTTCGATGCAGCAGTTGAAAAAGCTTACGGGGGTAAACGTAAAATCATGTGGAAAGAAACCCTGGCTGGAGAAAAATCCTACAATAAAAGCGGTGACTGGCTGCCACAGGAGACCCTGGATACCATCCGGGAGTTCCTGGTGGCAATCAAGGGGCCTCTGACAACCCCGGTGGGTGGGGGCATCCGGTCCCTGAACGTAGCCCTGCGGCAAATCCTCGATCTTTATGTCTGCCTCCGGCCCGTGAAATATTATAAAGGTGTACCCTCCCCGGTGAAAGACCCAACAACCACTGATATGGTAATTTTCAGGGAGAATTCAGAAGATATTTATGCAGGCATTGAATGGAATGCCGGAACGGATGATGTGAAAAAGATCATGGATTTCCTGCTGAAGGAGATGAAGGTCACCAAAATACGCTTTCCGGAAACAACCTCCATCGGGATAAAACCAGTATCCCAGGAAGGGACATATCGACTGGTCAGGGCAGCCATAAACTATGCCATTGCACACAACAGACCATCGGTCTGCCTGGTCCATAAAGGAAATATCATGAAGTTTACCGAAGGTGCCTTCAGGGACTGGGGATACCAGGTTGCAAAAGAGGAGTTCGGAGCCAAAGTGCTGGATGGCGGGCCATGGTGCATGATGAAAAACCCAAATACAGGCGAAGACCTGCTGATCAAGGATTTTATTGCCGATGCATTCCTGCAGCAGATCCTTACCCGGCCTGCCGAGTATTCGGTGATTGCCACACTGAACCTCAATGGTGACTATATTTCCGACGCACTGGCTGCCATCGTGGGTGGTATCGGAATTGCTCCTGGTGCAAACATCAACTATGAAACAGGACATGCAATATTTGAAGCAACTCACGGAACAGCTCCCAAGTATACCGGTCAGGATAAAGTCAATCCCGGGTCGCTGATCCTTTCGGGTGTTATGATGTTTGAATATTTAGGCTGGCAGGAAGCCGGAGAACTGATCGTCAGTGGAATAAAGGATGCCATTAAAGCCAAACGCGTAACCTACGATTTCGAGCGGCTGATGGAAGGCGCAACGAAACTGAAATGCTCCGAATTCGGAGACGAGATCATTAAGAATATGTAGGGTTCGAGTTGGGCTATGGTGGGAGAGGTGAGAAATGAGTAGAAAAAGGTGCTTGGTGCTGCTAATTATGAGTGATGAATGATGAAATTGCATGGAGCGTGGATGGGAGGGAGATGGTGTGACTTTATGATGGGGAGACTTTGAAAAATTGAGAATATTTCGAAGCCATCTTCCCTGTCTGCTGTCGGATTATCCGCCCTGGCGGGCGATCAGGGAAAACTCCGGAGGAGTTGAATAATGAGCAACCACCGACAGCTGTCGGTGGTGAATAAGAACAAATATTTAACCGGTCCAACTACAATGTGATTCAA
>CAYZVJ010000073.1:15108-17678 GCA_964481765.1 uncultured Rikenellaceae bacterium
AATAGCCATGCAGTGTATAACCGGGTGACTCCGTAAATCACCGCATATACTGCCATAATCACGGTTGCCAGCACAGCTCCTTCGAACGGATCGAACAGCAACAATACACCCACCAGGATTGACAGGATCGATGTCAGGAGGGCAAGCGTGCGTGATGGAGTGTTTTTTCGTATGTTTTAAAGATAAATAATTTTCCTGACCTGACGATTGCTCGTCGCTCCACTTTTCCGAAGGTCCGAAGGACTCCTTTGGAGAATCGCTATGCGACAGCTGGGGCTACTAGTTTTTGGGAATTTCGAATTCAAATAGCCCCGGGTAATCCTGTGAAATAACCTCTCATTTCTGCACTGGATTCAGAGAGTACAATAATATTTCTATTCAACAGTTCGCTTGGGAGTATCCGTATTTCACAGGAGCAACCCGGGGTATAAGTTACGGAATACAACCGGTCCAACTGCTTTGTTAGATAACGGGGCAACGTTCCATGGACTGTTGCCCGCCATATGCCAAATAGAAAAAGTATTTAACTGAAAACCGGAAACTGTAAACCGGAAACCATACTCCCCTTCTTTAAATCGGTTACTGTCCCTATTTACACAACGCCAATACTTTTTTCTCAAGCTCCTTCAACACCTCCGGTGCTCCGGAATAGTCTTTGATCTTTTTCTGACGGGTGCCGTCAGAGTAATAAACCCAGACCGTGGGCAGGTCTGTCCAGGGTTCGACATACTCATCTTCCATGGAGAAAAAACCGGCTTCGTCAAAGGCAAGCCGGATCTGTTTTAATTCCTTCCGGGATAGTCTGCCGGTATACAGACCGATCCTTTCCACATGCTCCCTGCCTTCATAAATGACCAGCCCGTTGCTGTAGATCTCCGCACGGTAAACCGGACAATCACCCATGCAGGGAGTGGCTTCTATCGAAATAACGAGATCTTCTTCAGTTAACCCCTTCTGGCTCGCACAGGAGGAAATAAGAAGAATCGGGATGAGGAAAAAAAGTGGGGATGTTCTGTGTAAGGTCTGGTTCATAATGCAAATGTAGGTAACTCGATGGTAATTCAATAGTAATTCAATAGTAATTCGATAGTAACTCAATGGTAATTACTCATCAGCCTATAAGGCCTATCCTGTGCGATCCAGCCTAGTCCTGCTGCTTGCCAGCACGCATCATCCGGATCCCACAGTCACAAAGTCTCATTGTCTCTATTGACAAAGGCACGCCTATAGTGCGTCCTTAGCCTACGCCTTAGTCTATTTTTACTTTTGCCTTTTTACTTTTTACTTTTTCTCTTTATTTATATGTATTTTTGGCTCGAAGATTGACGAGATTTAAGGTATGAAACGAAATAGAAATATCCTGACCGGGATTGTTCTACTGGTTTTTGTGATCGCAGGAACCCACGAAGTAAACGGACAGCGCGTTCCTGAGGGTAAACGATTGAAAAGCAACAGCGACCTGATCGTGCGAAGCTGTTATGCCGGTAATAATCCGAGAAGGATATACATACCGCCACCGGAACAGTTCTACAAAGCAAGGGAGAAATCAAAAGGGGGCAGTCTCATTACGGTAAGAACATACGATTTCCCCGTTGCTGCAAAAAATGCATTCCTGTATGCCGCTGCCATCTGGTCATCCCTCCTTGAGTCCCCGGTTGATATCAATGTCTCTGCAACATGGTCTAATTTAGGTAGTGGCACGCTTGGCAGCACCTACCTGGATCCGTCAAAGGTTGTCCGGGGAAGGGATATCGGGGCACTTGAAGCCGACGCGCTCTATCCCTATCCCATAGCTGAAAAAATGGCAGGGAAAGAGCTGAATGATCCGGATGCGTTTGAAATTGAAATTGTAATGAACAGCAACCAGGACTGGTATTTTGGAACCGACGGGGAGACACCGACAGACACATTTGACCTGGTAACGGTTGCTCTTCACGAAATGTGCCATGGACTTGGATTTTACAGCACCATGGAGAAGGGGGGTGACGGTGGCTATTGGGGGTATACTTCCGGTCTGACCATCTATTTCGACCATTTCATTCAGAATGGAGCAGGCCAGCAGTTGATCAATACCGATTTATTTCAAAACGGATCTGCTGCACTGCTGGATCAATATGAAAGCAACAACCTTTATTTCAACAGCCCCATTGCACGGAGCGTAAACAGCGGTTTATCTCCCATGTTGTACGCACCCTATGAGTTTGACCCGGGATCCAGCATTTCACACCTGAACGAATCAACCTACCCCGGTGCAAGCCAGAACGCCCTGATGACCCCGTTTATCAATAGAGGGGAAGCGATACACAACCCGGGACCGATTGTTCTGGCAATGTTTGCCGAGATCGGATGGATACACACCTACATCGAGCACGATACCCTCATGGATGCGGAGAGCCTGGAAGAGCCATTTACCATTACGGCAACGATCACCAGCGATACATCCATAACATCAGATGGTGGGTATGTTTATTATTCGACCGACGGTTTTACGTCCTATGACAGCATCGTGATGGTGGAAACCGGTAACCCGAACGAGTACACGGCGGATATCCCGGTTTCCGATACAGGAA
>CAYZVJ010000074.1:0-17620 GCA_964481765.1 uncultured Rikenellaceae bacterium
ATTGACATCTTCAGATAATTACATTCATGACAAAATTAAAAAAAATAACAGGTTTGTCAATAGATTACCCGGGAATTTGATTCCTTCGGTTTCTGATATGTTGTAGAGACGCGATTAATCGCGTTTCTACTCTTACACAGAAACCGTTCAATCAGCTTTGGAACAGGGTATTTCCCCAGGTCACCAATCGGGATTAACAGGTATTTTTCAATGAGCAGGGGGGAAGGAGATTCGAGCGTAATAATGAAAAACCGTGCATGAATTCGCTGATGACTTAAGAGGTGTTTATAGGTGTCTGACACCGTATTAACGACCGGTTGCACTTCTGTGAACAGGGCATTCCATTCCGCTGATCCGGGAAGATTATCCTTCAGTATCTCGGTGGAAGTCTCGATCAGTGGAAATTCATACAAACCCTTCCATATGTCGTTGCCTTCCCTTTTACGAATCACTGTATTTTTCCCTGTTCGGATGAACAGGTAGTTGAAATAACGGTCCCTCAATTTGCTTTTTTTGCCCATTACAGGATATTCCTCCACCTTTCCGTTGCGGTATGCCTTGCAGGTTGAACGAAAGATACAGACTGGACAATCGGGATGCCTGGGGAGACATTGGATGGCACCAAACTCCATCATTGCCTGATTATGCAGCCCCGGCCTTTCAGGATTCATGATCTCTCCGGCGATTTCATCTATTGCTTTTTTTGCAGCAACTGTCCCTTTTTGTAAACCGATCATGAACAACCGCGTGATAACCCTGAAAACATTGCCATCAACAAGAGGAACGGATTCGTGAAATGCCATGGAGGCAATTGCTGCAGCACTGTACTCTCCAATGCCTTTGATCTTGATGAGTTCATCATATGAACCGGGTAATTTGCCACGATAATCCCGGATTAACTGGCGGGCCGCTTCGTGAAGATGCCGGGCACGTGTATAATATCCGAGCCCCTGCCACAATTTCATCACCTCATCGGTTTCAGCTTCAGCTAATGACCGAATATCAGGAAATGCCTGAGTAAACCGTAAATAATAGTCAATCCCTTGTGCAACACGGGTTTGCTGAAGAATAATCTCTGATATCCAGATTTTATACGGATCATCAGTCTCTCTCCACGGTAAATCCCGTTTATTCTGCCTGTACCAATCGATTATTTCTTCGCTGAAACTCACGTAACCACATGATTTTAAAAAAATTGTTTCTAAATAAATAAAATTTTATGGAACTATTTCGTTTATATTTCAAAATCTTTTATATTTGCACTCCTGACATTGATCACTTTGTAATATATTGATAACTAAAGATTTTAAAAATGACTAAAGCAGACATTGTAAACGAAATTTCGAAAAATACCGGTATTGAAAAGGTAACGGTTCAGAAGACTGTAGAAGCTTTCATGGAAACGGTAAAAGATTCTCTGGTAAAGGATAAAAATGTATACCTGAGAGGATTTGGAAGCTTTATCGTAAAGAAAAGGGCAAAAAAGACTGCCAGGAATATTTCAAAGAATACCACAATCATTATTCCGGAACATTTTATTCCTTCATTCAAACCTGCCAAGACATTTGTAAACAAGGTAAAGAATAATGTAAAAAGGTAATTGCATTGTTCCTAAGGATTTACCGCATTTTTTATATTTATGCCAAGCGGAAAGAAGCGAAAGAGACATAAAATGTCGACCCATAAGCGTAAGAAACGCTTAAGAAAAAACAGACACAAGAAGCGGAAATAATTTTTTTCGCATATTACCCGCATATATGGAATATTTAACGATAAACCTAAAGAGCTAGTCGGTTCTTTAGGTTTATTCTATTTGGGAATGCAGACAGGATTTTTCTGGATAGCGTACATCAGAATGAAGTGGAGACTAAAGATTTAGTAATTGACGTAACTTCCTCTGAAATTGCCATAGCCCTTCTTGAAGACCAACGTTTAGTAGAACTTGATAAGGAAAAAAGCAATCTTCAGTTTACCGTCGGAGATATCTACCTGGGCAAGGTAAAAAAGATCATGCCCGGACTGAATGCGGCATTTGTCAATGTCGGATTTGAAAAGGATGCATTCCTGCATTACCTCGATCTTGGTGCACAGTTTAATACCCTCTCTAAATATACCCACCTCGCACGGGATAAAAAGAACAGGCTTCCTGCATTCCATAAATTTCGACCTGAACCCGAGATTGATAAAGATGGAAAAATCGCAAATGTCCTTAAACCAGGACAACCGGTGCTGGTGCAAATAACAAAAGAACCCATCTCAACCAAAGGACCCCGGTTGGGATCCGAAATATCCATCGCAGGCCGAAACATAGTCCTCATGCCATTTTCTGATAAGGTCTCTGTCTCTCAAAAAATTGAGTCCTCAGAGGAAAAAAACCGGTTGAAAACACTGGTCCAAAGCATTAAACCCAATAACTATGGTGTGATCATCCGCACAGTAGCAGAAGGGAAAAAGGTAGCCGTACTGGATGCTGAACTGCGTAGCCTCATGAAAAAATGGGAGAGCGTGGGACAACAACTTAAAGAGAGTAACCCTCCGAAATTGATCCTGAGCGAATTGAGCAGAACATCTTCCATACTGAGGGATATCCTGAGTGTGCAGTTCAATAGCATTCATGTGAATGATAAAACCCTGGAGCAGGAAATCAAAGACTATATCAAAACCATCGCACCGGAGAAACAGAAGATCGTTCAATATTATAAGGGAGAAGCCAATATTTTCGACCATTTTGGTATCACAAAACAGATAAAATCCCTCTTCGGAAAAACCGTATCCTTTAAAAATGGTGCTTACCTGATCATTGAACATACCGAAGCCCTGCATGTGATTGATGTAAATAGTGGTACCCGTTCCAAGTCGGGAAATAACCAGGAAACGAATGCCCTAGAAGTGAATCTGGCTGCTGCTGAAGAAATTGCCAGACAACTCCGGCTGCGCGATATGGGGGGAATTATTGTTGTCGATTTTATCGACATGCAGTCGGCAGAGAATAAACAACTGCTGTTCGATAAAATGAAAGAGGCAATGTCCTCGGATAGAACAAAACACAATATCCTGCCCCTGAGCCGTTTTGGAATATTGCAGATAACCAGACAGCGTGTACGCCCCGAAATGAACATCGAAACTGTCGAAAAATGTCCAACATGCAAAGGAACAGGAGAAATCACACCATCGATCCTGTTTACCGATGAGCTCGAAAACCTCCTCGCAGCTGCCATTCAAAAATATAAATTGAAAAAACTTACCCTTAAGGTCCATCCCTTCGTGGCAGCCTATCTCACCAAAGGACTTCGCCCAATCAGGAAAAGCTGGAGTGGTAAAATGAAATGTCAGATAAAGGTGATGGAGACACCCTCCAATGATCTTCTCGAATATCAAATACTGGATAGTTTCGGAGATGAAATCATTGATGTCTGACCCTTGTCGAAGCTAATTTGTTGCATTCATGAAAAGAAAAACAGCATACTCGATAGTTACGGTTTTTTTCCTCTACTCCATCATCTCAGGGGCACAGATCATTGAACCGGTGACCTGGGAATATTCTGTTGAAAAGATCAATGAAGAGGAAGTTGAACTGGTTTTTACCGCAAATATTGATAAGGGCTGGCATCTCTATTCGCAGGATATCCCTGAAGGAGGACCGATACCCACCCGTTTTGTCTTTGAAGAATCATCCCGGTTTGAGCTTTCCGGCCCGGTGGTGGAGATAACCGAACCGGAAGAGAAATATGATCCCAGTTTTGATTTAAAACTTAAATTCTTTAGTGGGAAAGCGCTCTTTAAACAACGGGTCAAAACCAGGGGTCCAGGCGAAGTGAAAATTAGTGGCTCTGTTGAATTCATGAGCTGTGATGATCACCGATGCCTCCCTCCAAAAGAAGAGGATTTTGAGTTTGTGATTGGCTCAGAAACTACCGGGGCTCCTGCATCAGACGAGGTGCTCCAAACGGATACCGGGGAGACATTTATGTTTGAAAGCCAGGTTGACCTGATATCTGCCGAACCGGTGGAAACTCCCGCTTCAGGAAAATCAATATGGGGTTTTTTCCTCTTCTCTCTGTTGGCCGGTTTTGCCGGAATACTAACACCCTGTGTCTTTCCCATGATCCCAATGACAGTGGCTTTCTTTTCCCGTGGATCCGAAAACCGGTTTAAATCCATTGTTAAAGCATTGACGTTCGGTTTTTCAATCATCCTGATATACACATCCGTTGGATTGATCGTTTCGCTAACCAGCGCCGGTGCCGATTTTGCCAGCAGCCTCAGTACACATTGGATCCCCAACCTGATCTTCTTCCTGCTCTTCCTGGTTTTCGCCGCTTCTTTCCTGGGCATGTTTGAGCTTGTCCTGCCATCCGGGCTGGTTAATAAAGCTGACAGGCAGGCTGACAAAGGGGGGTATCTCGCTGCCTTCTTTATGGGATTAACTACGGTACTTGTCTCCTTTTCATGCACGGGACCCATAGTCGGTGCATTACTGGTTGAGGCTGCAAGCGGAGAAGTCATCAAACCAACCATCGGAATGTTTGGCTTTGCCCTGGCATTTGCCTTGCCATTTACCCTTTTTGCCATCTTTCCCTCCTGGCTGAACAGCCTTCCAAAATCGGGTGGATGGCTTAATTCAATTAAGGTGGTACTGGGTTTTATCGTGTTGGCTTTCGGAATGAAATTTCTCTCCAACATGGATCAGACATACCACCTCGGATTATTAAGCAGGGATGTCTATATCGCCATCTGGATCGTGATTTTTACACTGATGGGCTTTTACCTCCTGGGTAAAATCAAATTTGCACACGATAGTGACCTGCCCTTTATCGGAGTGCCCAGGTTAATCCTGATTATCGCAACCTTTGCTTTTGTGCTCTACCTTATCCCGGGTCTTTTCGGAGCACCCCTGAAGGCAATATCCGGGCTGATCCCGCCACTCGATTCACAGGCATTTAATCTTCCGGCATTGATCACTGAACATTCGGGAAGTGGAAAAGCAGAAGAGAATAAAGGAACATTCACCCTTTGTGAAGATCCGAAATATGCCGATTTTTTAAGCCTTCCATACGGATTGAATGGTTATTTCAATTATGAACAGGGACTTGAATGTGCCCGGACACTGAATAAACCCATATTGCTTGATTTTAAAGGACATGCCTGTAGCAACTGCAAGGAGATGGAAGCAAAGGTCTGGTCCGATCCGCAGGTATTGAAACGACTGAGGGAAGACTATTTGATCATTGCACTCTATGTTGACGACAGAACCAAGCTCCCGGAATCGGAATGGGTTATTTCAGAATTCGATGGGAAAGTAAAAAAGACCATGGGTAAAAAATATGCCGATTTTCAGATTTCCAGGTACAATATAAATACACAACCCTATTATGTGCTCATTGATTACAATGAACAGTTATTGACCACTCCCAGATCCCATGATCTGGATATCAATGAATACATCGATTTTCTGGATGAAGGACTGAAAAATTTTCAAAACAGATAATGTTGCCTATTCAATTTGTCCTATATAACGGCTTCTCCGGGTGAGGGAATACGCAGTGAAAAAACCGAGGGCTCCGTTGCTGATATTCCCGGTTATGCTGGCAGGAGCCGATTCAAACGGACCATCCGCATAGAGTGTCTCCTTGATAATTGCCAGACAATATTCGTAATACTCCTCTGTGATGGATGCCATCTCAAGAGTAATCCGGTTTCCTGGCTTGGCTTCAACCGATTGAACGCGTATCCCGCTCAGGTAGTTCCCGTTAATCAGATCATCATTTGCAAACTCGAGTTGTGTGATGTTTTTTGACATCAGGATAAAATCTTTGTAAACCTTCCAGAAATAATGATCCCCCGGAGTTGAAGGCTCCTGGGTGAATAGACCGATTTCATATACCTTTTCATTCGTTTCACTTCTATAAAACATGATCGAATCAATGGGCTGTACCGAAGGCATTACCGAGGTTGCACTGTACGTTTCGTTATCCACACTGATCGTCAGTGTATAGGAACTTCCGGGAATACCGGCAAAAACAGCATACGTCAGGTAAATACCGGGGGCATTTTCATAAAGGGTGTAGAGCGTCGATGAATCTTCAATGGTTACGGTTGCCCCGCTGACCATCTCAGGAGGCAAATCAGAGAAGTAGGGACTGCTTCTGGAAAGCAATACAGAATGTTGCTTTACTTCGCTGGTAACATACCCTTCAACAACCAGTTTTACAGGGGATTCAAAGAGATCAACATCAATCTTCTCCGTGCAACCGCACAGAAAAAACAGGACTGTTATGATCAGAAAATACCGCATGCTCATGAAGATTGTTAAAACCTGAAATTATAGCTAATTGAAGGGATAATGGGGAACATATATAATTTATAAGCTTCTGTCATTTCAGGGTTGTCCTCGTTTGATTTGAAAAAGATTAGCCAGGCATTTTTGCGGTTGTACACATTGTATATTGAAAAACTCCACTCCCCTCTAAACCGTCTTCCCGGCTTCTGTTTGCCTTTTAAACTGGCTGCTAAATCCAGCCTGTGGTAGGCAGGCATCCTGAATTGGTTCCTGTCGGTAAAAACAGGAACAACAATGGCTCCATACCGAAACCTTCCTGTAGGATACGTAACCGGGGATCCACTGGCATATACCCAGTTGAGGGAAACGGTCCAACGATTCGTCAACCGGTACTGGCTAACCAGGGCAAAATCATGCAACCGGTCATAATTTGCCAGAAAGATCGTATTGTGATTGACACCATCTATCTTCATTTCCGACCGCGAAAGCGTATAGGAGATCCAACCCGTTAATTTTCCCTCATCTTTCTTCAGGATCGATTCAAATCCGTATGACCTTCCCCAACCAAACCGCAACTCCCCTTCCAGCTCCGGATTGAGAAGGATGTCTGCATGTTCCTTGTAATCAATCTGGTTGTACATCTTTTTGTAATAACCTCCCACCGATAGTTCAAACACACCAAACAGTGCATTCCGTGTATACCCGAGAGAATATTGATTGGCACGCTGTGGTTTTATGTTTGGACTGGACGGTATCCAGATGTCTATTGGTGTGCCTGCTGTTGAATTGGAGATGAGATGAAGATTCTGATGTGACCGGGAAAAACTGGTGGTGATTACGGATAACGGACCGGGTTTAATGTTTATGCTCAGGGTGGGATCGATATTAAAATAGGAATTAAAGATCGTTCCTGAACCGTAAATAACCGAATCTATGGGTTCGTAATGTTCATCGAATCTGTAAACCGTGGCTTTTCCCATGTTCTGGAATAACGTCATCCTGATACCGTATTCCAGGTTGATCCATTCGGTTAACTCCTGGTTGTTAGAGAGATACAGGGCATACTCGAGAGCCTGTGAAGGGGGTATCTCATAATTAATGTATATCGATGTCTTATCAGCAGGCTGAATGTATCCGGGACGGAACGAAAAATAGTTCGCATGCATTCCGAACCGGATCGTATTTTTGGGGTTGGCATAAAACGAAAAATCATACTTCAGCCCCACATTGGTGATGGAGGAGTTCCATTCCACACCGGAAAGCGTCGTTGTCTTCCCAAGCTTGTATTGGTAACGGCTGTAGATCAATGATAGATTTGAGAAAAGCCGTTCGGTAAACAGGTGATTCCACCTGAGACTCCCGGTGAAGTTACCCCATTTCAGGTAATAGGTGTTCTGATATTTGAACACGTCGCTTCCCATGAACCCGGAAATAAAAATCCTGTTTTTCTCATTCACACGATAATTTGCCTTCAGGTTGAGATCGTAAAAATAGATCCTGTTATCCTTAACTTCCTCATTCGACGATAAGGGAAGGAAAATATCAGCATAGGACCTTCTCCCCGCAAGGAGGAAAGAACCACGATTCTTAACAATGGGACCCTCCAGCATCAGTTTGCTGGATATTGTTCCAACACCTCCGGATCCGCTAAAATTATTCTGGTTCCCGTTTTTAAGACGGATATCGAACAAAGAAGATAACCGGCTACCATATTTTGCAGGGACCTCTCCCTTGTAAATGTGAACATCCTTGACGATATCATTGTTAAAGACTGAAAAGAAACCCATCAGGTGAGAAGCATTGTATATGGGTGCTTCGTCAAGAAGTATCAGGTTCTGATCATAACTTCCTCCCCGAACAATAAACCCTGAAATGCCTTCACCCGGTGCCATAATCCCGGGTAACATCTGGATGGCTTTGGAAAGGTCAGCTTCCCCGAGCAGGGAGGGAATCTCTTTGATCGTTTTTGATTGAAGCCAATGCGTGCTAACGTCGGTATCCTGAAATCTCCCTTCATGAAGGTCCGATCTGATCACCACTTTCTCCAGATCCTGAGCCTCTTCTTCGAGCACAATACTGTATCGTTTGTTCCCTGAAAGTGCAAACGTGTCCTCAAATAGCTGGTAGCCGATGTAGGAACACCTCAACCGATAGCTTCCTTCGGGCAGTGTAAGAGAAAAGAACCCATAAATGTTCGTGACCGTTCCCACAGACGGATCTTCAATGTAAATGTTTGCCCCGATAAGTTCTTCACCTCGTGTATCCCTGACATACCCGCTGATGGTATACCGCATTTTTTTCGTGGAGGGAACCTCCTGCGTTTGCCCTGAAATAGAGATCAGGAAAAAAAGCCATATAACCGCGAACCTGTTCATCCGAAATTGGATATCAAAAATAATGTTTTTTAAATTAGCAGACTGGGGCAGGGAGGGATTTTGTTGAGTGGTGAGTTGTGAGTATGTGTAATTGAAACAGGTGCCCGGTTCTCAGTTTTGTGCGTCTGGAGTCATGCGATCCATGCATTGTTTTCCCATAAAATAGCAAAGCAGTTGGACCTTTTGATTGAATGCTATTGAATACCCGGCCATTCGCATAGCGATCTGCCATAGGCATGGCAGGCAGGCGGCAGGTAAACTGGCAGGCGGGAAGCAGGCAGGCGGTCAGGCGGGCGATACCCGATTCCTCAAAACTTACCCAGCTTCAGCGTAATCCCCATATTGAAACCCCGGATAACATTGGGAGGAGCAATGTTTGGGTTATCAGGATCAATTGGTTCGGAATATTCCAGTTCAATATCTGATGTGAGAGTATAATAGGCTCCAATAGCAATCCTGAAATGTTTGAGGATATTGAATTCAAGCTCTACTCCCGGTTCGATCATCAGGAAAAAGTCACTATCTTCAATTGAGCTATCTGTAAATCTATCTTTTTCCATTGAATATGCGATGCCTCCAACGCCGGCTAACACCGGAAAAGAGACATGTACGGGAAATCTTGGCAGGATGATCGGTTCTATCAGCAAACCACCGTACCCACCAATCAAATTTGCTGTTTCAACCGGTAAATAATAATCATCTTCCTTCGATTCATTAAAAAAGAGCTTTCCGCCAAGTCCAACGGCAAGTCCATGCCCGGCAATCCATCCGCCGCGGAGACCAAATTGCATACCATGCTGATCTTCGATCTCTACATAGTTGAAGGAAAATCCGGTGTAGTGCCCTCCCGTTCTGTCCTGGAAGATCGTCTGGACATCATCTCTGTCTCTTTCTTTCTTTATTTCTGCTCCTTCTGTCTCTTCCTGTGCACTGACAACCAGGCTTCCTATCAGGAATAAAAGGAGGAATGACACAATAGTCTTTTTCATCTTTTCAATTGTTAAATTTATTAAAACCAGTATTTTATGGCAAGCCCGACATCGAATGGATTGAGCTGGACCAGGCCTTTTACATTCAGCTCAAAGAACGGTTTGCAGTCCAGACTGATTGCTATTGGGAATTCGCGAAAAATGTATTCAATGCCAACATATCCGTCCACTCCGATTAAAGGTAAGAATATTTTTTCATCATAATAGTAATCGTCGAACATGAATTTCTGATGGTCAGTATACATGAAACCTACGTGCCCCCCGAAACCGAAACCGAGTATTATATTGTCGGAAAACTCAAGAAATGCAGGACGAAACCGTTCACGCAACAGGGATACCTGTACTCCTCCTCTTCTGAAACTGACGATCGTTTCCAGTGAAATTTCCTGATCGAGAAACTGGCGATAGGTGATGCCGGATGAAATGCCACCACGCAAACCGACCGCACCCGAATATTCCTGGGCAGATGCGAGCAGACAGGTGGTGGTTAAAATGATCGTAAGTAAATACCGTAATTTCATCGTTGAGTTTCTATTTATGAATAATAGTGATCGTTCCTTTGAGAGCCGTTACCCTTACCTTGGAAGAAGTTTCAGCGTTGCCAATTTTACCATACGTATTCATCTCCTTCTCATCTTTGTCAATCACCTTCTCTTCGATGACTCCTGATTTTTCCGGATAGGTAAATGTAGCATTCGTATGGTTGACATCAACCATGTAGGAGCAGCCCGAATCAAAGGTCAGATTGATATCCGTGTAGTTTGAATTGATATTCAGGAATGAAAATCCCGGCTGGATGTAATCCATGTTCAGACTGCCATACTTCATGGTGAAGTTGAGTTCTCTGGTCAGGTTATACACATACACATCAGAGAAATAGGTCTCCCCGGACAGGGTTTTTGTACTGTTGATGAAGAGTTTATCCCTTCTTGAATTCAGGGTAAGATAACTGACCTCTCCGATGTCCACCTTGGATGACCGGCAGAAAAGGTTGAGCTTTTCAGCCCTTTTTACCTCAAATTCCGAGTAAGCAATATCCAGTTTACCATCCTGAATGTAATTGATCACTCCATCCCCAATCTCAATGCTGATCACGGTATTCCCGGTCAGTTCATTGGCCTTAAGGTCTCCATTCGAAAGATTGAGGCGGAGATCCCCCGCATGGTCATCGATGTATACATCGCCGTATTTATTGTTTATTTTTAACTCTATGCTCTTGGGAACCTGAACCGTGTAGTTAATTTCCACCACATTGTCAGAGGGAAGGATCGTCTCTGCCAGGTCCTTTATGCTTTCGAAAAGACTGTTGTATCTTCTTCCGAATTCTGTCTCAGCAATGACATAGTAATCCGTGCTGGTAAAATCAAAATCGATGTTGTCCATGGTATTATTCAGTTTGCTGAGATTGTCTGATTTGACAGTAAGCTCAATATCTATGCCAACTGAATCTTTTTTCCAGGACACGATATGAATTTTCCCGTATTTATTAATGATCTCCACGGAAGTTGAGGAGCTAACGGGAAAAATTCGTTCAATTCTCTTGCTTTCAGTAAACGATTGTGCCTGTAAAAAATTGACGGAAGACAGGAATAGAACAAAAAGAAACAGGATGGTTTTATAATTCATGGTTATTGTTTTCATCGTTTTTCTCTCCTTCGGCATAGTCGAAATGTTGCAGAAGATCTTCAAGAATCGTCAGTTTGATCCGGTAATTCTGTATCAGAGCTTCCACAACCTCTCTGTTAGAAATATTATCCTTTAAATCTTTCTTTAGCTCGGTTTGTATTGAATCGATGGCTTGAAAATCACGGATCAGTTCATTCTCAAGCCCGGGAAATTCGATCAGGTAATCCTTCACATCCTGGAATTTTAATTGAAGCTGGGAAGTATAGTAAATTTCAGCTTCCTGAAGTTCCGGGATCATGATCTCATTGCGGTTGGCAAACCTGAACCTGGAGAACGGACCATACGGCTGTAAAAGGTATTCGGCAATGAGCAGGGAGAGAATGAAAACGATCCCTGCTGCAGCACCCCTCCATCCAATCACCCTCCAGTTTACCGGTTTTTCTTCTTTCACTTTCCTTGCCGGTTTGATTTTATGCCAGATCCCGGGATCCGGGTCATAAACATCAAACTGCTCGCGGTTTTTCCGCAGGAATTTTTCCAGTTTATCTTCTTTCATGCTTCTGCATTTAAGAGTTCTTTCAATTTTGCTTTTGCCCGGTGAAGCTGTGTTTTTGATGTGGATTCGGTGATCCCCATAATGTGTGCTATTTCACCGTGGTCATATCCTTCGAGCAAATAAAGGCTGAAGATTACCCGGTATCCATCCGGAAGCTTCTCAATTGCCCTTTGTATTTTGTTAATATCCAGTTCATTATCTTCAAATTGCACCTCCTCCTGATCATATGAGATCAAATCATCTACAGTTGATATTTCAGGATTCCTTCGTTTCAGATGGTTTAAGCATCGGTTTACCACTATTCTTTTTAACCAGGCACCGAAAGTCGCTTCATACCGGAATGTATCAAGTTTTATGAACGCTTCCGTAAATGATTCCTGAAGCATATCTTCTGCATCTTCCCGGTTGTTCATTATTCGCATGCATACATTATACATGGCTTTTGAGTAAAGCTGGTATAGCCTGTACTGGGCACGGGAATCACCCGTTTTGCTTGCCTCAATGATCTTTTTGTGTATGTCCAGCTGAACCTCTGCCAAGCTATTCTTCTTTTCGTAATTAATGACAAATCATTTTCCCCGGGGTTGCATCGTTAACCCTTTTTTTTTATCAACATTCTGCTCACGGTGTACAGGAGCAGGAACAGGGCCAGAAAATCGCTGATGCGCCCAATGTAATCACCATACCGTACATAAAAAGTTTGCTTACTATTCAAATTGAGTGTCGACTGTATAACATCCACCGTCCACCAATCAGTTGACTGAATAATTTCCCCTTTCTGATTTATGAAACAGGAGATGCCGGTATTCGCTGAACGGGCTATGCTTCTGCGGGTTTCGATGGCTCTCAATCCGGAATAGGCAAGATGCCGCCGGTAACCTGCGCGGTTAACCCACCAGCCGTCGTTGGTAAGAACAAACATCAGGTTGGCTCCGTTTCTGACAAAACCACTGTAGTACTCTCCAAAATCGGATTCGTAACAGATGGCAGTACCAACCTGTATACCGGTTGAAGGATCATTCAGTGTGTTCCGTTCTGCCTGCGTTCCAAAACTGCCCGATACTCCCCCAAGATCAATGATAAACCGCTCCATGAAACCGAATACCGCGGGATAAGGTACCCTCTCAACACCACTGACCAGCATCGATTTATGGTAAAATTGAATATCCCGTGTGTGGTCAACCTGTATTGCACTATTGAAAACCTCATAATAAGCAGTGGTGTCACTGAATTTCCTGGCTGTCGGTGGAAGCATCCCATCAGCCTCACATCGTCTGAAAGAAATGATCCCGGTGACAAACCGGACTGCCGGAAACGGTTCGATGAAATTCCTTATCCGTTGTATGCTGTAATTTTCATTCATGGAACCCAGCCAGATGCTATCGTCTATTGCGGTTTCGGGACCGACAATGTAATCGGTTTCACTGTCGGTCAGGGAATCGGCAAGAGACAATAAGAGGGTGAGCTGTTCCTCATTCGAACGAGAGCCAAACTTCTCACTGTATGGATCAATATTTGGCTGAAGTATTATAATCGATTGAGGATCTGTTTTCTCCCGGTAGGAATAAAAACGGTAGATTGAAAAAAGAATTGGTAAAAACACAACCAGCAGAATAAGCCCGGCTCGCACGTTTCTTATTGGCTTTCGGGGTTCAGTTTTCAGATCCTTCAAAAAGAGAAAAAGAAGGACGTTGATCACGAGAAGCCAAACCGTTCCTCCAAGAACTCCGGTGTATTCATACCACTGAATGAAACGGATCTCATACGCCAATCCATTGCCCAGGTTCAACCAGGGGAAATTGAGCTCACAATTCAGGAATATGTGCTCGAAAGCAATCCAGTAGACAACAAAACTGATGTAACCGATGCGGTTTCCAAACTGGCGGTGGGTAATGTGAAAAAGCCAGAATGTGAATGACATGAGAAAGCTGTTGACTATAATGGTAGCCACAGCACCGGTGAATGTGGCGTGATAGATCCAGTAAACCGAAACAATATTCCAGAGAATAAATGCAATGGATGAATAACGAAAAACAGTGCGTGAACTAAAGGTTGCCCTGTTTTCGTACAGAAAATGTTCAACAAACAGGAGGGGTATAAAACCGAAAAAAAGAACAAGCCCGGAAAACCAGCTGAACCATCCAAGACTCAGCAGCAAACTGCTGGAAATGGCATACCATAATAACCTTTCTTGCTTCATTTGATCCGGATTGCATTCGATGGATTCAATCCTTGTCATATTTTATAGTTACCAGTTTCTGCTTATTGACCAGGTATACGCCAACAAGAATGATCGCAACCCAGAGAAACTGGTCAAGGGTAATCTTTTCACCGTCAAAAATTCCCCAGAAGATAGCAAAAATGGGCGTGATGTAGGTGACTGAGGTGGCAAACAGGGTAGTGGTGTATTTGATCAGTATGTTAAAAACAGCAATGGCTATGGCAGAGCTGAACAGTGCAAGGATAGCAATAAAACCGAGATTTTGCAGGTAATCGGGCGTCGTCAGGGTATGCGAGAAATCGGTAAAAAGAAGAGAAAGACCGGCAAAAGGACCAACAAGGAAAAATGCGAGACTGGCGATGGTTACTCCGTCCATGTCCTCCAGTTTGTATTTTATCTCATTCACACTGATCCCGTAAAAAAGAGTCGCTATCACGATGAAGATAGCATACCAGTTGGCCTGGTGCAACAGTTCGTCGGATCCTCTGTAAACCAACCCGATAGCCCCGAATAAACCCAGAATTACACCGATGATATTTATCAGTTTTACCTGGCTCCGGTACAGGATCAAACCGATAAGCAGGGTAAACAGGGGAGTCAGGGAATTGAGGATCCCGGCTATGGCACTGTCAATCTGTGTTTGTGCCTTGGTAAACAGGAATGCAGGCAACCCGTTTCCAATAAAACCGACAATGAGTAGCGATTTCAGGTTCTTTTTTGTGATCCGTCGCAGCCTGGCAACAGAAACCGGAAGGAAGAACAGAAAGGCAAAGAAAAGCCGTAAGGCACCAACCTGATGGTTTGTATACGATTCAAGCCCCTTTTTCATTAAAATGAATGAGGTCCCCCAAACGAAAGAGAGGAAGAGAAGAATAACCCATTGCCATGACTTCTTCGTAAGATCCATGAAAAAAATTTCGGTAAAGATAATTAATAATTACAGCTTCCATTTTTGCGGTTCCATTTAAATTTATAAATTGATCCCTGCCGGGTTCCTGAACCCATTGCTCAATGAAAAAATCATAATGGTGAACCGAAAATGAGTGATTTAATTGATTTACAAATAATTACAAAATTTTAAGCTTGTGAAAAACTATACGATCTATCTGGGGGGCGATTTCATAACCACCGGCCAACAGCTACCGGTGAGAAATCCCTATACCGGTGAGATTTTTGCCACTACGTACCTGGCATCTGCCGGAGAACTTGAAAAAGCCATCCGGAAGGCTGAATCGATCCGGACAAGACTCGCAGAAATGCCCGCTTATAAGGTCAGCGAAGCACTCTTTGAGATTTCCGGGAAGATAAAGGAGGGTAGGGAGGAGTTGGCGAAAGTGCTTGCTATGGAATCGGGAAAACCATTGCGGTATGCCCTGGGCGAGATTGACAGGGCAGCACAAACATTCCTGGTAGCAGCAGAGGAGAGTAAAAGGATCCCGGGAGAATACCTCTCTCTCGACTGGACCCCGGCAGGTGAGGGCAAAGAGGCATGGGTAAAATACTTTCCCGTTGGCCTCATTGCGGGTATCGCTCCGTTTAACTTCCCGATGAATCTTGCCGTGCATAAAATTGCTCCCGCACTGGCTTCCGGAAATCCGATCATCCTCAAGCCCGCCCGTTCAACACCATTATCGGTACTCGAACTGGCCCGCATAATCGATCAGACCTCCTTCCCGAAAGGTGCACTTTCCATCCTGCCAATGGACCGTGAATCGGGAAACCAGCTGGTTACGGACAACCGGTTTAAAATGCTCACCTTCACCGGCTCCCCCGAAGTGGGGTGGAAGATGAAAACGGATGCAGGCAAAAAGAAGGTCGTCCTTGAACTGGGAGGGAATGCCGGGGTGATCGTTGCTCAATCAGCCGATATCGAAAAAGCGGTTGAACGGTGCCTGATCGGGGGCTTTGCTTACTCCGGACAGGTCTGCATCCATGTGCAGCGAATTTACGTTCACGAATCCCTGTTTAACGGATTCGCTGAGAAATTCGTTCAACGTGTCGAACAACTGAAAGTGGGAGACCCCCTCGATCCTGCAACGGACATCTCTGTAATGATCGATGAGGAGAATGCAGAACGAGTCAGTGAATGGGTCGGGGAAGCAGTAAAAACGGGTGGAAAAATCCTGACCGGAGGGAAAAAAGAAGGCGCCTATTTCCAGCCTACCGTTTTAACCGACACAAAAAATGAGATGAAGGTTTGCTCACTCGAAATTTTCGGTCCGGTCGTTACACTTGAACCGTTTTCATCCTTCCAACAGGCTCTGAATGAAGTGAATAACTCCAGGTACGGACTGCAGGCAGGTGTCTTTACCAGTTCACTCACGGAAATGAACCTGGCATTCAACCACCTTCAGGTCGGTGGAGTGATTATCAATGACGTCCCGACTTTCCGCGTAGACCATATGCCCTATGGCGGTGTAAAGGACTCCGGTCTTGGCAGGGAAGGGGTTAAATATGCCATTCATGAAATGCTCGAACCCCGGCTGCTGGTGAAAGATAAAACATGATCGGCTTTCCAATACGGTATCGGATTTAGGATATAAAGATCACCAGGCGTATTCATCACACCAAACCGTAATCTTCTCTTATCAACTTATAACGTATAACTTATAACCCTCTCCCCGTTACTCGTATCTCAAAACACCATTCTCCTCAAAATAAAACACACTTTGGCTTGTTATTTGATATCTATCATTATCTTTACGCAATTTTTATCACCTCACTACACCATTTGGTCAATATTGAGTGGTTGGAAGAAGGAATTAATTAGTAATAGCAAGGAAATATGGATTTAAGTTTATTGATGAAGGGGATATTGATCGGTTGTATCGTTTCTATCCCACTAGGACCAATGGGGCTTTTAGCTGTTCAACGTACATTAAACAAAGGCAGGGCATCAGGCTTTTTCTCAGGTATGGGAATTGCTACTGCCGACACAATATTTGCTCTGGTTGCAGCAATTGGATTAACCTTTATCATTAATTTTTTAAATGAACAAAAACTCTACTTCCAGATCCTGGGAGGAATTATCGTGCTGCTTATCGGGGTAAAAATATTTAGTGCAAATCCCATCAAACAGCTGAGAGCTTTACGGCTCAAGCGAGTCAGACCGCTTAAAGATTTTCTCTCCATTCTTCTCCTGGCGCTTTCTAATCCACTGACTGTCCTGATGTTTGTGGCTGTATTTGCAGGCTTGAAACTTGGGGGCGACCTGACCAGCTTTGGAGGTGCATTCTTTGTTGTCTCAGGAATTTTTATGGGCGCAACATTCTCCTGGCTCTTTGTTAGCTCAATCATTACCCATTATAGAAAGAAATTCCGCCTTAGGGCAATTTTCTGGTTCAATAAACTGGCCGGTGGTACAATCTTTTTCATTGGACTGGCTACTATTTTCAGCCTTTTTATCACCCAGTAATAATTTTGACTTTTTTGCGCTCTCTTTTTAAATCTTGCACGATGAAACATTCCATGCGTTATCTCCGGTATAGTGCCCTTTTTATCTTTGGCTCTCTTCTCTTATCCTGCCAGGTCAGTGAAGAACAACTCGATAAAAAAGCACAGAAGATTCATGAT
>CAYZVJ010000075.1:0-17546 GCA_964481765.1 uncultured Rikenellaceae bacterium
GGATATAAAATGATTGTGGAAGGAGAGGCACTCCGTGTAAAGAAAATCAACTAGTACTTGTGGTCTAAATAAAATTCCTTCATCAGGGGTCTCCATTTTTCCATCAGTTCCCTATTGAGATCCAGGGGAGGAGAGGCATCTTCCGGTAAGAAAGATTTGTAGGGATGATCCGCTGAGTATTCTACAAATTCATCCTGCAATTTCTTCAGATCTTCCGGTTTGGTCAGCAGATCGATGGCGGATGCGGCAATGGCTTTGGCACCTGCATTTAATCCTTTCCATGCTGTAGATCCATAATTACCGGCAACGGTCGACCAGTGGTGCGCGATAGCACCCGGCACAGCCCCGGGGAAAAGAATCGTTGCCGTTGGAGCCATCAGTGAAACATCGCCCACATCCGTTGATCCACCCCCAACAGCAACCCCGGTTGGAGCCTTTAAGGAATCTATTTTATCCGGCATCCCGATCTCTTCTTTTTGCAGGTTTTTCTGCAAAGCCTTTGCAAACGCTTCCTCTTCATCAGTCCATTCTGGCATACCCACCAGTTCGATGTTTTTTTGGAAAAGTTCAGCAGCGGCTTTATTGGCATGTTTCTGATGGACTGCTGTCAGGCAACGGATATCGGCAAGTTCTGTTCCGGTAGCCAACGCAGCTCCCCTGGCACAATCGATCACCCGTTCATACATCGATTCAACCCGCTCATCCGTATTCCGGATATAATACCAGACACTGGCTTTATCCGGGACCACATTGGGCGCTTCACCCCCCTCAAGGATGATGTAATGCATGCGGTATGTATAGTGAAGATGTTCGCGCAGGTAATTGGTGGCGACATTCATCAGTTCAACAGCATCCAGGGCACTTCGTCCACTCCAGGGGGACCCTGCACTGTGTGCCGTACTGCCACGAAAAGTAAAAATGGTGGAGAAGACAGCATTTCCCCCTGTCCCATAAGAGGTTCCGAACTTGCTGCTGCTGTGGTTGTCAATCACGGCATCTACACCATCGAATAAACCTGCCCTGATCATATAAGGCCGGCTGATGATCGTCTCCTCTGCAGGTGATCCAAATACCTTGATGGTCCCTTTCAGATTAAATTCGTCCATGGCTTGCTTTACAGCGATGGCTGCAGCCGCTGCAGCGGTGCACATGGTGTTATGACCACACCCATGGCCCGGGGCGCCTTCCACCAGAGGATCCTGTTCCGGAACCCTCCCTTTTTGAGAAAGCATGGGAAGTGCATCAAATTCACCCAGCAAACCAATGACCGGTTTTCCGGATCCATAGGATGCTACAAAACAGGTTGGCATTCCGGCCAATCCCCGTTCAACCTCAAAACCCGCCTCCTCAAGCGTATTGGCAAGCAATTCCGAAGACCTGTACTCCTGTAAACCCAACTCGGCAAAAGACCATATGGCATCTGAAATCTTTCCATACTCTTCCAGGATTTCTGGCGTTGAAAGATAATCCAGCACGGCTTGTTTCTCAGGATAGATAAGCTGAGTATACGAGGCCTGTGAAAAGAGATGTAACACGGCTAATGAAAATATCCTGACCTGTACATTAAAAGAAATGAAATTGTAAAATCGTATCATCGGTGTTTTTGGTATTAAAAAAAAATATACTTTCGCATCAGCTACTAATTTAACTATTTATTCTTATGAAAAAAGGTATTATTGTTTTGATTTTTGCACTGGTTACCTCCTTTGCCTTTGGACAGGAACAGGAAGAAGGAATAACAAAGGGAGATATGGAACTCAGTTTAAGTGGAATGGTTTTTACAACCGTAGGAACCGATTATAACATTGCCATGGGAAACATTTTTGTTTCCTACGGCCGGTATTTCACGAAAAACTTACTGGTTGGCGTTGCTCCGGGATTAACCATTACATCTGCAATGGGGGAAACATCTACTGATTTTAGTTTTCAGATTTTCTCTGCATTTAATTTCATGGTAGATAAGAAGCTGGTTCCTTATACAAGAGCTTCCTTTTACCAGTTTTCTGTGGATATTCCAGAAGGAGCCAAATTCAACGATTATTCCTACCTTCAGGTAGGTGGTGGATTCAAGATGTTTTTTACCCCACAGATTGCCTGGGATACATCACTGAACATTGGTTTTGGACTGTCGAAAGCATCTGAGGGAGCAACCATGATGTTGCTTACAGGGTTAGCCTTCAAATTTTAATTCTGGAATAAATAATTTTATCCCCATGAGACGACACTTACTGGCTTTTATAACATTTCTGGTTTGCCAGCTCTCCTTTTCTCAGGTTCTGGTCTATATGGATCAGAATATACCCATTGAAAGCAATGAAGTAGGTGTTATGGAGGTCAGTAAGGACGGTCGTTTCGTCGCCATAGGATTGGAAAAAGGAGGAAAAATCATCCTCTGGGATCTTGTTGCAAAACGGCAATTGCATGAGCTGAGCCATGGCTCCAATAAACCCGTTACTGCATTGTTGTTTGACTCAAAGAACCAATACCTGGTTTCGGGATCGGAGGATAAAAAAATCATCTTGTGGGACCTCTATTCCGGAACGGAGCAGAAAACCATTACGGAATACGGAGGAAAAATTACTCACCTTTCCCTGAATCCGGAAGAAAACCTACTGGCAGTCGGGGGAAGTGAAAGTGAAGTCTATGTCTTTAATTTTCCTGATGGATCGCTGAAAGGTGTGTTAAAAGGAGCGCATAAAAAGGGTGTCTTCTTTATCTCCTTTAACCGTAGTGGAAACCAGCTGGTATCGGTGGGATATAACAATGAAATGGCATTCTGGGATCCCTTTAAACTCATCCTGATCCGAAAATCGGAATTAAGCCCTAATACCATTCCCGAATCGGGCATTACGGTAACATCTGCCTCCACCACAGTAGACAAAAGGTTGATCGGGATCGGTTACGAAGAGGTGAAACTTGCCAAAGGCGGACAATCCATGATCTTTCGATTTAATACCGCGTTTTACGATTGGGAAACAGGGATGCTGGTAAAAACCATAGAAGGGAACGCGAAAAAAATAGACTTTCTCAGTATGTCAGGAGAAGGAAATTACTACCTGACCGATAATTCTACCGTAAGGGAAAAGAAAATAACCATCTGGAACTACAAAACAGGAGTCGAAGAACAGAAACAGGTGATTGACGGGGAGATTACCAACCTTACCCTTTCGGATCGGGGCGAATGGATGGGTGTGGCTTATGAAAGTGAGTCGGGGGGCTCTGCTGTCAATATGTATAAACTGTCCGGACTGGAAACGGCATCCTTAAGTCAAATGCTCTCCACAAATACGGAAGATCAAAAACCACTCGGACGGACAGAGACCACGGCCTATAACCTGCCACCCATCACTACCGACGGGAAAGTTATCATATCAGAAGGTAAATATTACGGGTTGATCATTGGGATTAATGATTACCAGGATCCCATGATAAACGACCTGGACGAACCGCTAAAAGATGCTCAAAAACTTTATGATATTCTGACAGGAAGCTATACGTTTGAGCCGAAAAATATCATCTTCCTGAAAAATCCGACGTATGAGGAGATGATCGAATCACTGGACCGCCTGGAGAGAATAGTCACCCCGAAAGATAACCTGTTGATTTTTTATGCCGGACACGGACACTGGGATGAAAATGCACAGAGAGGATACTGGCTTCCTTCCGATGCGAAGCAGCAAAATACAGCAAACTGGTTCCGGAACAGCACCCTGAGTGGATACATCAGCAGCATAAAATCAAACCATACCCTGCTGATCGCAGATGCGTGTTTTAGCGGAGGGATTTTTAAAACGCGCGCTGCTTTCGGAACTCCCTCCATGGCCATTCAAAAATTATACGAGCTGCCCAGCCGCAAGGCAATGACCAGTGGAACATTGAAAGAAGTCCCCGATAAAAGTGTTTTTTTACAGTACCTCACAAAACGGCTGATCGATAACGAAGAAAAATACCTTCCCTCTGAACAGCTTTTTTTCAGCTTTAAGCCTGCTGTACTGAATAATAGCATCAATGTCCCTCAGTATGGTGAGATTAAAGATACCGGCGATGAAGGAGGGGATTTTATCTTTATTAAAAAATAACAGATCGCTGGTTAAAACCTCCAGCTTTTCTTTACAATCTCCTGGTAACTGTTATACCCTGTATTGGGAATGATCCATTCCGGCATCGGATCAAAACCATCAACCTCCCGGATATTAAATTTCCTTTCAATGATAAACACCTCCAATGGTTCGTCCCCGGTGCAGCTGAAGGATAAATGGAGTGGATGGGCATGTAAACCATGATATACCAATTCGCAATACCCCCCTGTCCAATTTTTGTATGCATCAGGACCTACCTGCCGATTGTTTACTATGGAAATAATCAGCTGGGAACCCTTCTGAAAATAGACTTCGCAAAATGCAGCTTCTCTTTGCGTTGAAATGATGAGTTCAATGAAACGACGATTTTCAATAACCGTATCTGAGATAATTTCCATTTCTGGAGGAGACAATGAAAGAACCGGTGCAGCACTTTTTAAACGGAGCTTTTCAGCATGAGGATAAATCTCGGTTAATGGTCCCCTAACCCCGTTCTGGAAAAATTGATTGTTCCATTCATCCGTTTCAAGGAAGTCCGATACCCAATAGGCACGACTGCTGTCACCGTCAAAGTAATAATTCAAACTGGTTTGTAACAGTCTTTCAGGTGAGGGCTTCGAATTGAGATGTGCCATGAGGAACGCTGCTCCGGAAATCACCAGGGCAACTAACGTAAAGATCCATGTTCGTTTTTTGGTGACCAGACAAATGGGAACAACCAAATACCCCCAAAGAATAATCAATAACAGCAGACCACTATAAATCAACTTCAATCCCAGGGCAATATAAAACAAATTGATGTAGGGTAAATACAATCCAATAATCGGAAAAACAGCAACAAGATGGATGATGAAGAAAAAAGATTTTCTGTTTTCAAACGAAAGATCTTTCAAAACAGTAACAATCCCTGCTGCAAGGAGGAAAAGCAATGGAACAACAGCAAGGTATGATCCTGTTGGAATCAGAAAGTGGATGAAAAACATCAGAATAATGTTGAAAATCAGTATACCTGAAAAAAGCTCAAGAACCCTGAAACGCTTTTGTAAGAGCCCATATACCAGTGAAAAAACAGTAAGGGATAAAGCAGAAAAAGTAAAGAAATAGTATTTGACGTTATAAAAATTCAAATCATAAAAATGAACATAATGGGGATACCCCTTTTTTATTCCCGTTAACAGCAGCCATGAAATAAAAAGGATGAATGCCAGGGTAAGAATGAAGATCAATGATCCCAACAAGACACGTCCCCACCTGAGCTGGCGTTTTCTAAAACCAAAAAAGAAAAAGACCATTGCGAGCACCATGACAATAACAATCAACAATAGACTTAATCTGGCAGAATAGATGATCATAGAAGATCCTATCCAATTGAAAAAAATGACATCTTCTGATTTCGTGTTGTCCAGGGGAATGTTTCCAAAGTGACGAGCACTGGCCATAATGAAATCGCCATGGTGTTGCAGGCTTTTCAGACTGAGATTTTCCGGTGAATCCGTCATGCTATGGTAGTTCGCATAATCGTCTATAAAAGCCATGTTAATCCCGGATAATCCAGCCCTGCGAAACATGGTAAAATCGGTATCATTGGGCATTCGTTTATAGATCTCATAAAATATTGAACCGGCATACAGTCTGGGCATGGCCCTGTTCAATTCCCGGATGATCCATCCGTTGTTTTCATTGAATTCGTATGCAAGGGTAGGGCCACGGGATCCCCTGGCTTCAATGTTGATAACGACTCCAATGGTTTCAATTAGCGGATGTTCTTCGGTAAATACTTTTGCTCCAAACAATCCGGATTCTTCACCATCGGTAAAAAGAAAGATAATGTCATTATCGAATGGACCGCTGTTTGTTAAAGCCCTCGCCGCTTCTAACATGGATACAACAGCAGAACCATCATCGGCTGCACCCGGTGTATGGGGACACGAATCGTAATGCCCGAGAAACAGAACCGCCTTATCCCCGGTACCGTTTCCCTTCAATATCCCATAAAGATTGGAAACGTAACCGGCTCTAACACCGGATTGATCATAAACAGCAGTGGTATCCTGTTCCCCGTATTCCAGTCCGAGGTTCAAAAGCTCGTTTTTTATGTATTCTTTAATCCTGGTGTGTTCAGCTGTTCCAAGACAATGAGGTGTCCGGGCAATCTGAACGGTATGGGAGAATGCCCTCTCGGCCGAAAATTGATCCTCAGGCGCACCGGAAGGAACCACCGCAGGAGGAGAGCATAAAATGAAGGATAAAAAGAAAATGAGAATTATGGCTGCAATAAACAGGACCTCCGGAAGGTGTTTCTTTAAAGCATTCATAGAGTACAGAATTAATGATTTTTGAAGGTAGTGAAAACTATATAACACTGCAAAAAGAAGGTAGGAGGGAATGTTAAAACCGAAAGGAACTGTGCAAACCGGTGTAAAGTGTAAACTTTTTTATCAGTTTGTATCTTGCTCAAAAAGAGGTGTTTGTGATTTTACTGTACATTTTTTTTGCAGAATTCATCGGCTGATTTTATTATGAAATATTTATAACGCGCAGAATAATAATATGTTATAAGGTTTGGCATGTGGGTTGATATAGAAGTGTCAAAAAAGGATCATAACCAGAACAAATAGTCATCAATAAATAATCATCAAAATTTATGGAGGAATTAATTATGGAAAAGCGAATTTTATTAGTGGATGATGAATCATCCTTGAGAAGAAGCCTGACCTTAGGATTAAACCAAAGAGGAATTGCCGTTGAAAATTGCGATACGGGCTTGTCCGCTCTGCAAAAGCTGGAATCACTAAAACAGGAGGAGATTACACTGGATTCCATCGTGCTTGATATTTTATTGCCAGACATCAATGGTGTTGAGCTGGGAAAGATGATCAAATCGAAATATCCGGATACACCTGTCATCTTTATTACGGGTTATGCCGATAAAGTAAGAAATGAAATTGAAACCCTGGAAGCAAGCATGTTACTGGAAAAGCCATTCACAATTGACGATTTGACCAATAAGTTCAATGAAGTTCTGGATCTGCCCGAACCATCACAAGAGGTTGAGATTCCGGAAAAGGAGAAAAAAGCCCTGTCAAAATCAGCGTTTATGATGTTGAAGATCAATAAGGATGCAAATTTCTTTTCCATCTACAGGGAGCTCTATTTCATGGACAACGTACTCTATTGCGATGCCACTCAGGGAGAATACGACATCATACTGCTGGTTCATGCGGACACCATCGGAGAGTGTAAAGAGATACTTGAAAACAGGGTGAAGAAAATGGATGGTATTGATGAAGTTGATTTTATGAAGATTGGCACCATACCCGAAAATGAAAAAATCAGGGAGATCATTGAAGATGCTGAAATCAAACTTTCTGATGATAAAGCCAAAGAACGGAATTTTAGCCAGCGTGTATGTTCCTATGTACTTATCGCATTGGAAAATGATCATCTTGAGAAGGTTTACTCGGTATTACATTCGGAAGAAAACGTAGCCTTTTGTGATGTTACAACAGGTAAATATAACCTGGTACTGATGGTTCATGGAAGTTACTTCACCGAGGTTGACCGGTTTGTTGAAAATAAGATCATCGGTTTGGATGGCGTCTTAAAAGTTAAAAAATTCCCGGTGGTAAACATGTTTGAGATGTAAAAATAGATGAGTTTTATCATTATCATTATTCTTTGTCCCTGTTATATTTAACCGCTCAAAAGCTGAGTATTTCATAGGAGACTCAATTCGCAGTAAATAGCAGATCATGGTATGGTGCCCGGTTACCGGGTATCCATATCATGTGTTATGTTTTAACAAAAGGAAACCAATGGCTGAAAGGGATATCCGGGAGGGAGGACCGCAAATTAAAAATTTCAAAATTGATCTGATCACAAAAAAGGATCAGACAGGAGCGTTAATACCATTGTTGCAATCAGCTCAGGATTCTTATGGTTACATTCCGGAAAAGGTGATCCATTACGTTAGTGAAGTGGTTGGTATTCCGTCTGCCGAGATTTACGGCGTTATTACTTTCTATGCTCAGTTCCGGTTGAAACCATTGGGCAAGCATGTCATAAAAATTTGTGAGGGAACAGCCTGTCATGTCAATGGGGCAAAAAATATTCTTAATACACTCAAGAATGAACTGGGTATTTCCGTAAATGAAACTACTGAAGACGGGCTATTCACACTGCAGTCCGTAGCCTGTCTGGGTTGTTGTTCGTTGGCTCCGGTTATCATGATTAATGAAGAGACCTATGGCAACCTCACACCCGACAGGACGAAAAAGGTATTAAGGAAATACAAAAATCAGACGTTCGATTAGAAGAATAGTGAATATGGAAATAAAAGTTGGTCTGGGGACTTGTGGTATTTCAGCAGGAGGAGACCTGGTATACAAAGCACTGAAAAAAACCTTACGGGAAAAAAATCTGGATATCCCGGTTAAGGAGACAGGTTGCATGGGAATGTGTTTTGAAGAGGTGCTCGTGGAAGTGGTAAACGAGAAGGAGAGTTTTTTATATGCCAGGGTTACTCCGGATAAAGTCCAACGAATTGTTGATCAACATATTCTGAATAAACGGCCGGTTGAAGAGTGGATTGTTAGAAGCAATACCATATCCCTTCAGGAAGATTTTTTCAATAAACAGAAGCGGATTGTACTGAGAAACTGTGGCGTGATCGATCCAACATCCATTGAGGAATATATTGATAGAGATGGATATCAGGCTGTTCGGATGATTATCGAAGAGTTTACCCCCGATGAGGTGATCACAAAAGTGATGGATTCCGGCTTGCGCGGACGGGGTGGTGGCGGATTTCCCACGGGGCTGAAGTGGAAGTTTGCACGGGGGTCGGAAGGAGAAAAAAAATACATCATATGCAATGCTGATGAAGGAGACCCCGGCGCCTTTATGGACAGGAGCATTCTGGAAGGTGATCCCCATGCTGTATTGGAAGGGATGATGATTGCTGCCTACGCGATCGGTTCGGATGAAGCCTATGTGTATGTCCGTGCCGAATACCCTCTTGCCATTAAACGATTGAGACTGGCAATAGAGCAATGCGAAAAGAAAGGATTTCTCGGCGAAGGAATATTTGGTTCGGATCACCGTTTCAACATAAAAATCAAGGAAGGAGCGGGAGCCTTTGTTTGTGGTGAGGAAACCGCGTTAATTGCATCCATTGAAGGCAAAAGAGGCGTTCCAAGATTGAGACCTCCTTTCCCGGCAGTGAAAGGACTATGGGGTAAACCGACCAACATCAATAATGTTGAGACCTACGCCAATATTCCCTGGATCATTCGTAATGGATCCGATCAATATGCTGCTCTTGGTACACCGAAAAGTAAGGGGACAAAGGTTTTTGCCCTGGCAGGTAAAATCGCGAGAAGCGGCCTGGTTGAAGTACCAATGGGACTGACCATAAATGAGATTATTTATGAAATTGGGGGAGGGGTAAAAGCAGGAAAGGAGTTCAAAGCAGTGCAGATGGGAGGTCCCTCAGGAGGATGCATCCCGGCTTCTATGGGAGATTTGAAAATCGATTATGACGAAATTACTCAGACAGGTGCCATCATGGGTTCGGGGGGGTTAATCGTACTCGATAACACTACCTGCATGGTCGACCTGGCAAAATTCTTTCTCAACTTTACGCAAAACGAATCGTGTGGTAAATGCACCTTTTGTAGGATCGGTACCAAACGAATGCTTGAAATCCTCGAGAGAATAACGGCCGGAGAAGGAAAAGAACATGACATTGAATTGCTTGAGGAGCTGGCACAGAAGATAAAAAACAGCAGCTTGTGTGGACTGGGACAAACTGCACCCAACCCGGTATTGACAACGATCAAATATTTCAGGGAAGAATATGAAGCCCATATTCATGAAAAAAGATGTCCCGCCCATAGCTGTACAGCACTGCTAACCTATTCCATCATTCCGGAAAAATGTACAGGTTGTACCCTGTGTGCCATTAAATGCCCTGTGAATTGTATTTCCGGAGAAAAAAAGGAACTCCATACAATTGATCAGGAAGCCTGTATCAAGTGTGGACAATGTTATGATGTGTGCAAATTTGAAGCAGTGGAAAAATATTAACCTGTTGATCCATGGACATGGGAATAATTAAAGTAACCATTAACGGCCAGCAAATCACTGCTGAATCAGGGAAAACCATTCTCGAGGTTATTCATGATCATAAGATTGACAGGATCCCAACATTGTGTCATGATAAACGGATTGAACCGTATACATCCTGTTTCATCTGTGTGGTTGAAGTGGAAGGAATACAAAAACTGATTCCCTCTTGTTCCACCTTGATACAGGATAATATGGTTATATATACAAACAACGAACGGGTCAGAAGTTCGAGAAAAACAGCACTGGAACTTCTCCTTTCCAACCACTATGCCGACTGCATTGGACCATGCATTGACAATTGTCCGGCCCATGTGGATGCACAGGGTTATATTGCCCTGATTTCTGCCGGGAAATACCGTGACGCGATACGGCTGGTGAAAGAAAATAATCCCATGCCACTCTCCATTGGCAGAATATGCGTCAGGGATTGTGAAGCAGCCTGTCGCAGGGCGATTGTGGATCAACCAGTGGGTATTAACTATTTGAAACGGTATATTGCCGATCTGGAAGGAGAAAACAAATGGACCCCTGCCCTGAAAGAGAAGAAGAACCAGAAAGTTGCTGTGATCGGCGGAGGTCCCGGTGGATTAACCTGTGCCTATTACCTGACCCTCGAAGGGTACAAGGTTACAATCTTTGAAAAACTGCCGGAACTGGGAGGTATGCTGAGATATGGTATCCCCGAATACCGGCTGCCAAAAAAAATTCTGGATGCCGAGATCAATTGGATAACCGGACTTGGAATCAAGGTGCAAACGGGGGTGGAATTTGCCAGACAGATCAGCATCAAATCCCTTCAGAATGCTGGATTTAATGCACTATTCATCGCTGTTGGAGCACATCGTGCAAGCAAAATGAGAGTGGAGGGAGAAAGCGATACCGATGGCGTTATCCCGGGAATCGATTTTTTGCGGGATGTGATCCTCAAAGGTGTTCCTGCAATCCAGGGGAAAGTGGCAATCGTGGGTGGTGGAAATACAGCAATCGATGCAGCCAGAACCGCATTGAGATGCGGCGTGGATGAGGTGAAAATCATATACCGGAGAAGCCGCAACGAAATGCCTGCCCATAGCGAAGAAATTGAAGCTGCTCAAAAAGAGGGAGTTGAAATCAATTTCCTTACTCTTCCAAAATCGATCATACGCGATGGAAAAAAACTGAAAGCCATCGAATGCCTGAAAATGAAACTGGAAGATGCCGGACCAGGAGAAAGACCCAAACCAGTGCCCATTCCAGGATCTGAATTCATTATGGATTGTGACCTCCTGATCAGTGCCATCGGACAACAGATCGAGTCATCCTCTCTTACAGGAGAAAAAGACCTTAAGCTGGAGAGTTGGGGCACCGTTGTTGTTGATCAAAAAACAATGGAAACATCAATCCCCGGAGTGTTTGCCGGTGGAGATGTCGTTACGGGTGCCTATACAGCAATTAGCGCTATCGCACAGGGTAAACAGGCAGCGTGTTCAATTGATGACTACCTTAAAAACGGTCAGACCGGAAGGAGAAATGGCAAATACCTGAGTTTTAAACACTATTTCGGTGAAATCCCTTCATGGGAACTGGAACAAACTACGAAAAGTGACCGGATTACCATGCCGGAAATACCCCTTGCCATCCGAAAAAAGACATTCAGGGAAGTGGAAACAGGACTTACTGAAGAACAATCCTGCATCGAATCGGAACGCTGCCTGGAGTGTGGATGTTCGGAATATTATGATTGTGCATTAAGAAAATTAGCCGATGAATTTGACCTGGATATTTCCGATTATTTGGGAGAGACCAGAAAATATAGAGTAGATACTCGACATCCATTCATTCTGCTGGATCCGAATAAATGCATCAATTGTGGAAGATGTACCAGAACCTGCTCGGAAATATTGAAAGTGGCTTCACTGGGATTTGTCTACCGGGGATTCAAAGCTATTGTTAAACCTGCTATGGAAAAGCCACTGCTGGATACAAATTGCATATCCTGTGGTAACTGCATCGATACATGCCCTACTGGGGCAATTACAGAAAAATTCCCGTTTAAAGTGTTGGGTATTCTACCGAAAGAAAATAGAGAAACCATCTGTAATTTTTGTTCCATCGGATGCAAAATAAACTACAAGGTGATCAATGATGACATCGTTTATGTATCAAACTCAACAGAGGGGATTAAAGATTCGCACAATAAAGGATATTTGTGTATGAAGGGACGGTTTGGTCACCGGTACCTGATGAATGGTAATAAAATACAAAGTGCAACGATAAGAAAAAATGGGAAACCAGAACAGGTTGATACGGATAAAGCCATTGACCATGCTGCAAAAAGGATCAAAGAAATAGTCGATCAACATGGTCCTCAGTCGGTTGCACTCTTTTGCTCCCCTAAATTACCCAATGAACAACTCTACCTGCTGCAGAAGTTCGGTCGCTCTGGATTAGGGACCAATTGCATTGCCAGTATCGATACGCTCGTAAACGAAACAGCCCTGAACGAGCTTGATGACTCGCTGGGTATAACCTCGTCAACGGTAACCATGGATGATTTTCAGCAAGCCGATCTGCTGGTTGTGGTGAATGGTGATCTGTCGGAGGAAAACCTGGTTATGGAACTGAAAATCAAAGAAGCACAGAAGAATGGGACAAAACTGATCCTGATCAATTCCTCCGAAATAAAACTTGCTAAATTTGCCGACCTGTGGATCGATAGCAGAAAAGGAACCAATACAGTACTGATGAATGCGATCATTCAACAAGTGATAGAAAGAAATCAGTATGATGAAACATCGATTCGTTCAACGGTTGAAGGATTGGAGGAATTGAAAAAAATGATCGCCATGTTTCGGAAAGAAGAGGCCTGTGACATAGTAGAAATTGATGAAGAAAAATTTGATACATTGATAGACCTCCTCAATAATCCTTCATCGAACATCATTTTTATTTATAATCTGGATTCCCGGAAGGAAAAAACGAAAAACGACCTGAAAGCCATTGGAAACTTCCTTTTGTTAACGAACCGCTTTTCAAAGAGAAATAATGGGTTGATGCTGTTAAGGGATTATTCGAACTCAGCAGGACATCTCGATATGGGTGTTGATCCCGACCACCTGCCGGGATATGTCAAATTTTTTGAACGGGAGGAGATTAAAAGAATCGAGCAAATATGGGATACCGACCTTGAACGGGTTTTCCTGCCAACGGACATCAAAAAGGAACTGATGGAAGGCAAAATCAAGGCAGCCCTGATTTTTGGTGAGGATCCACTCGCATGCCCTGATACGGCCGGATGGTTTAAGAATATGGAATTTCTCCTGGTGCACGATTCATTTTACACCGATACTGCGAAGCGAGCTGAAGTTGTTCTTCCTGCACCATCCTTTATTGAAGACCGGGGGACATATACAAATTGCGAAAGAAGACTGCAGGAATCAATACCGGTAATTTATCCCAACAACATGAATGAAGGATGGAAAACGATATCGAAGCTGGCTTCCTGTTTTAACGATCGATTCGGGTATGAGTCCATCAAAGCGATTTTTTCAGAGATGTGCACGATTAATCGATTGTATCGGGAAGGCAAACCAAATAACGTCCTTGTCAATCCCATAACCCTGGAGAAGTTTTTTACACGAAATAAGAAGCCGAATTTTGCCATCATTGATTACGATTTAAAAACAATTAATCCGTTAAAAACCTCATTTAGTTATTCAGAAATGTTTTTCAAAAAGAATATAAAAAGTAAACTATTTCACTAATGTGTCATGGAATACCTGCCTCAATTTAAGCTAGTCATAGAGTTGTTTAAGAATGTTATTGTCTTTAAAAGAGACAACAAGGTGGTCTTTGCCGGGGATAAGATAAAAAAATCATTCTCAGATGCCGGGATCCATTTTGAAGAATTTCAGGAACTGGAATATGCTGAAAAAAGTGAAGAATACCAGATGAAAGAAACGCTGGAAAATGCAAGAGAAAGCCAGTTACCAAGGACGTTCGTTTCAAAAAAGCTGGGGAATGTATTTCTCTTTTTCCCGGTGAGCCATGCCAACAGTGATTATATCCTTTTTTCTGTTAAAGATAAAGTGCTGCAATTCTCAAAAATTGAACGGGAACTGGAAGCAAGAATTAAAGAACTGGAATGCCTCTATTCAATAAGCCATACCCTGGAATCCAGTAAATCCCTGAGTGACGCCATGGAAAAATGCACCCAGCATATAAAAGAAGGATTTCACCATCCACAACACACCAAAGTTGTCATTGAACAGGATGGGAAGATGTTTGGGGATGTACATGCGTTGAAATATAAACGATACAAGGAGTTGAATGTTGATATTAAACTCAATAAGAAAAAGAGAGGTAACATTCATGTACACCTGATAAAAAAGGTTCGGTTCCTGGAGGAAGAGGAGACTCTTATCCGGGAAATTTCTGGCAAGATAGCCCGAGCCATCGAAAACAATGAAAAGAAAAACACACTTGAAGAACAGCAGAAAATACTCATTTCAAAAAACAAAACCCTGGTGAAACTAACAGAACAACTTCAACAGGGTTCTGAAAACTTCAAAACCTTCTTTGAGGCGATTGCTGACAGGATTATCGTAATTGATCCGGATTATAACATCATCATGTCCAACAAGGATGAAATTGGGAATTCCGGTAAATGCTATAAAAAATTGTTTAATGCTGATCATAAATGCCCTAATTGTAATGCAGTTGTTACTTTCGGGAAAGGGAAAAACAGCATGATGGAAAAATCAGTGGATGGTAAGTATTTTTTAATGAGGTCATATCCTATTTTTGATAAGGAGGGGGAGGTTGAAAGAGTGCTTGAGGTGTGCAGGGACATTACACTGAACAAACAACTGGAATCACAGCTCATTCAATCCTATAAGCTTGCTTCGCTGGGGAAACTGGTAGCAGGCGTTGCTCATGAGATCAATAATCCCAATACATTTATCCTTGGTAACCTCAAGATCATTCAGGAAGCCTTCAATGATATTTTTCCCATCCTGGATCACTATTTTGACGGGCACCCCAATGAAAAAATCGCACGGTTACCCTATGATCTTTTTAAAGAGAACATTTCCATCCTGATAGGTGATATGATTGAAGGAGCAAACCGGACAAAACAAATTGTACTCGACTTGAGGAATTTCGCACGAAAAGATGAAGAAGCCCTGTCGGACGTGGTGGATATCAATCATTTGATAAAAACTCACCTGACCTTTACACAAAAACACATAAAGAAACAAGCTCAGGTTACATTCGATCTTAATCCCAATGTCCCTGAATTCAACGGAAGCATTCCGAAACTGGAGCAGGTGTTGATGAATATGATTATCAATGCCTCGCAGGCTATTGAGAATGGGGTTGGATTGATCACCATTAAAACAGATTATGACCAATCCAGTGAAGAAGTAGTCATAAACATAACAGACAACGGAAAAGGAATGGATGAGAAAACCAAAAAGAATATCTTTGATCCATTCTTTACTACCAAACGAGATAAAGGTGGATCAGGATTAGGTTTATCCATTTCATATGGTATCATAAAAGATCATCATGGAAAAATTGAGGTGGACTCCACGCTGGGATCAGGTACAACGTTTACTATCCGCATCCCGGTTAAATTAAATGATAAAAAATGACAAAGGTACTCGTAATCGACGACAATCTGGCAATCCTGAATTTTCTGAATATTTTTCTCCTTCAATCGGGAGGTTTTGAACCCAAAACACTTCAGGATAGCCGGAATGCATTTGATCTGCTGAAAAAGGAGAAATTTGATGTTCTCTTGCTGGATATGGATATGCCTCACGTGTCAGGTCTTGATATCCTGAAGTATATTAATGAGAACAACATTGATATCGTTACGATTGTATTAACCGGTGTGGAAGATGTAGACCTGGCCATATCGGCGATGAAATGCGGGACCTTTGACTACATGCTCAAACCCATTGATGAGGAGAAATTACTCGATACGATCCACAATGCCTTGAAAAATGTTCAGCTGGAACAGATAAGACCCGATGCAACAGGAGTTGCTTTAAGGAATGATCTCAAACACAAACGGGTTTTTGAGAATATCATTACCAACAATGAAGAGATGATACGGATATTCCGGTATGTAGAGAAGTTTGCCGTGACGGATAATAGTGTCCTGATCTGGGGAGAGAGCGGGTCCGGAAAGGAACTGATAGCAAAAGCCATTCATGAAATCAGTGAAAGAAAAGACAATCAATTTATCGCTGTAAACGCTGGCACATTTGCCCAGGAGCTTTTTTCTTCTGAATTTTTTGGACACGAGAAAGGCGCATTTACCGGTGCCGATAAAGACAAAACCGGTTTTATCGAAGAGGCGAATGGCGGAACCTTATTTCTGGATGAGATAGGAGAATTATCCCTTCCCATTCAGGTGAAATTACTGCGGGTTTTACAGGAAGAGGAATTTTATAAACTGGGCTCTACCAAAAATATTAAAGTGGACGTACGGATTATTGCAGCAACCAATAAAAACCTTTTTGAGGAGATTCAAAATGGAAATTTCAGAAAAGACCTCTTTTTCCGGCTTAATATCAATTCCATTAACCTTCCACCCCTGCGCGAAAGATTAGAAGATATTCCATTACTTGCCAATTTTTTTCTTGAAAAATTCAACGAGAAATATCAAAAAAATGTAAAAAAAATTTGTCCCTCCTTAATGAACTGCCTGAAAAATTATCCATTCCCGGGCAATGTGAGAGAATTGATGAATATCATCAACAGTGCAATTATTATTGAGACAGGAACGGAATTAAGGAGAACATCACTCCCTCATTTCTTTCATGCACAGCAATGCTGTGATGAAGAACTTAATAATGATTTCAAACCCCAGTCAATACAGGAGATCGAAAAGGAACACATAAGAAAAGTACTGAAATTTACTGGTGGAAACCGGACTAAAGCTGCTGATATCCTGGGAATATCACGGGTAAGTTTGCTCGCAAAAATTAAAAAGTACGCATTGGAATAACACCAGGCTGCTAAACTCCTTGTTTCTCTTTTCGCGAAAGAATTGCTGCTACCTGTTTTTTTCATGTTCCCGTTATCCTCATACCTGAATATATTGAATCGTTAATCGACTTACGGACATGATCTACAATACTCGTATCCAGTTATTTCTGTATAAAAAAACCGTTTTTAATGATAATCTCAATTATTTTATATATTTGTTTTCTTCAAATTGAATAAGCTTAACCAATCATTAATCTATTAACTAATAAGAAACATAATGGAGTACAAGAAATCCACCAACACCTTGGGACTTTCCGTTATCGGATCCATCTTTTTTATTTTCGGCTTTGCGACCACGTT
>CAYZVJ010000076.1:0-5001 GCA_964481765.1 uncultured Rikenellaceae bacterium
CCACCAATCACAAAACATTCATCATCCGGGCATTTTTCAATGGCTTCATCGATTGTGTAAGCCATGATACATCCCTCTATTTTGTCCCCCGGAATATCCGAAAGTACAACGCTGGTTCTGTCTGGCAAAGGACGGACAGGCAGGGATTCGAACGTCTTCTTTCCCATGATGAGGCAATGACCGGATGTAATCCGTTTGAATCGCTTAAGATCTTCCGGGATATGCCACAATAACTTATTGTCTTTTCCAATGGCATAGTTTTCGGCGATGGCAACAATAATGGAGAAGGATTTCATAGGGAATTCGTTTTAAACTGATATTTCTCCTTTTATGTGTGGATGTGCCTGGTAATTCTCCAGTATAAAATCTTCATACTGAAAATCCAATATATCCTTCACACCCGTATCCAATCTCATGGTTGGCGGTTCAAGCGGTTTCCGTGTGAGCTGCAATTTTACCTGTTCGATATGATTGAGGTAGATGTGGGCATCACCAAACGTATGAATAAATTCGCCAGGCCGGAGATCGGTTACCTGAGCTATCATCATGGTTAACAGCGAATAGGATGCGATGTTGAATGGAACACCAAGGAAAATATCGGCACTTCGCTGGTACAACTGGCAGGAGAGTTTTCCGTTGCCAACGTAAAACTGGAAAAGAACATGACAGGGTGGCAATGCCATGTTATCCAGCTCGCCAACATTCCAGGCACTTACGATATGCCTCCTGGAACCGGGATCACGTTTAATTGAATCGATAACCCGGCTTATCTGGTCAATTTTTTTCCCGTCCGGCTGAGGCCATGATCTCCACTGATGCCCATAAATATGACCCAGATCCCCCGACTCATCAGCCCATTCATCCCATATGCATACACCATGATCGTTCAGGTATTTTATATTGGTATCCCCGTTCAGGAACCACAACAACTCATAAATTATGGATTTCAGGTGTAATTTCTTGGTTGTCAGAAGCGGGAAATGGCGATCCAGATCAAACCGCATTTGATAACCAAAGATACTCAGCGCACCAGTTCCGGTACGGTCTTTCTTCTGTATCCCGTTGGTCATCACCTTATTCAACAGGTCAAGATACTGCTGCATAACTGCGCTCGATTAGATTAGAAACCTGAAAAGATCAAAGATAAATCTTCCCGATAAGTTATCAGGGCAGATGGCTGGAAGGTTTTCCAATAGTTATCGACAGATGGTTTCGATCCATGCTGAAATGTCTCTCTACCTATTATTATCCATCCTTGTGATCAGCTTACAATTTACTTTCCTTCATCCTGTAATCCACGTTTCTCTCCTTGAGGTAGGTCAGCATAAACCGGAAATTCTCCTCACTTTCTCCCACATATTCCGGGGGGCAGATTCCTTTCCTCTCAAAGCTACCTTCCAGCATCAGGTTGGCAACGCCGGTGCAGGTATAACCGGTTGTCCGTGCCATGGAAATGGTATTGGTCTTTTGGTCAAACCGGTCAAACAGTTCATACGTTATTTCTTTACCTGATCCGGTGATGATAACGCGCATGACGGTAAAATCTTCTTCTCCCGGTTTCAGTTTCCACTTTGGAAAGAGCAGCCTGGAGGTAAGTTCAATTGGGCGGATTTTTTTTCCACCCACATCGATCTCTTCATAGGAGAAAAAACCACTTTCACGAAGGACCCTTAGGTATTCGATACAACCGGGATACCGGAGTGTTTTCTCGATCATGTTCGGTATGTTCATGGTTCGCAGGAGGCTGCGGAGTCCATCAGAATTCCACGCTTCCAGTGTCCCGATTTTTTCAAAGTAAACCAGTTCAGGGTCTGAAAGGGCTTGCTTCACGATTAGTCCCCCATTCTCGATGTATCTTGCAGGCCGAATGTACTCTTCAATGACATCAATGGGAGAAAATACTGCCTTGTATTCAAAGGGCCATTCCCGCTCAAACGGTAACCCCCCAACCAGGCATTCATACCGGTCCACATCCATGGTATGGTTGTGGTACCCCAGGATGATATTCCCCATTCCGGGAGCTATACCACAATCGACCACCACCGTAACGTTGTTCTCACGTGCTGCCTCATCCAGGATAAACGGATCCTGGGGGAAAAAGGAGATATCAACCATGTTTTTACCGGCCTGAATAACATGTTTCACCGTATTAAAGCCCATAAACCCAGGTACTGCTCCGATAACCAGGTCAAATCCCTCGACAGCCGCTTTTATTGAATCGCCGGTATGCAGATCCCTGTTAACGGTTTTGATGTTATGTTCTTCGCTCAGCTTATCCAGGGCTTCCTGGTTAATGTCCACTGCTGTAACATCATACTGATTATTCAGGTCAATGGCGATGGCATTTCCGACCAGTCCTGCTCCCAGAACTGCAATTTTTTTCTTTTCCATATCGTGTTATTTTGAACTTATCCCAGGATCACACCGATTATGGTGGCAGAAAGCAAAGAAGCCAGGGTCCCTGCCAGGAGGGCTCTCATGCCAAGTTGCGATAGCATCACCCGTTTCCCTGGTGCAAGGGATCCAATACCTCCGATCTGGATACCGATGGATGCAAAATTGGCAAATCCACAGAGCATATAGGTTGCCATGATAATCGATTTTTGTGAGACGAAGGCGCCGGCTTCTTTCAATTCCGAAAGGCTTATGTATCCGATAAATTCGGTCATGATGATCTTCTCACCAAGCATTCTTCCCACCAGTGTAATGTCTTCCCTGGCAACACCCAAAACCCACATCAATGGGGCAAAGGCATACCCCAGCAAAAATTCCAGTGAAAGTTCCTCGTACTGTCCTTTTGTTACCCGCTCAACGATTTCATTCAGGGAAGTAAGGTCTCCGATTTTATCCAAAATATAATTAAACATGGCAATGAAAGCAACGAAAACCAGAAGCATGGCAGCGATATTCACTGCCAGGCGAAGGCCTTGCCCGGTACCATTTGATATGGCATCCAGCACATTTTTCCCGATCCGGTCTTTTGATACCTCAACTTCTTTTTCGATCTTTTCGGTTTGAGGAAGCAGGATTTTGGAGATTACCACCACACCCGGGGCTGCCATGACAGAGGCCGTCAGCAGGTGCTTGGCGAACAAGACACGCTGGACCGGATCATCACCTCCCAGAAAGCTGATGTATGCTGCCAGAACACCACCGGCAAGGGTTGCCATTCCCCCTGACATCACGAGTAACATTTCCGAGCGATTCATCCTCTCCAGGTATTCCTTGATCATCAGTGGTGACTCGGTCTGACCAAGAAAAATATTACCGGCAACGGAAAGGCTTTCAGCTCCGGAAAGCTTAAGCAACCTGGTCATTACCCAGGCCATTCCATACACCACTTTCTGAATGATCCCGTAATAAAACAGAACGCTGGTTAATGCGGAGAAAAAAATGACGGTTGGCAAAATGGTAATGGCAAAGCTGAGGAGTGGTTCTTCAATCTCCCCGGTTGATATGGATTTGAAAAGGAATTTTGTTCCCTCCAGGGTAAAGTCAACAATTTTCACGAATACCTTGCCACAGAATTCGAAGAAAACCTGTATAAACGGGACCTGCAATACTCCAATGGCAAGCAGAATCTGAATCGCTAACCCAATGAACACGACCCGCCAGGAAATGGCTTTCCTGTTTGTGCTGAAGAGCCAGGAAATAAGGATTAAAACGAGCATGCCAATCAGCCCCCTGATCAGGGCCATCAGTGTAAATCCCTGATTCACCGACTCATCAGTTAACAGGATGGCTTTGTGTCCGGTGCTCTTTTTTGTATCCTCAATGCCGGTTTCCACGACAGTGAAAAGCGTATCGCTGCCAACAATGGAATCATCAACCAGGATCCTGGCATTCCGCCTCACGGAAGTTTCTGAAGTGTCTTGAGAGAGAAGGGAATCGGGTATGAATAAGATCAATAGTAAAACCAGAAATATGCACCGTTTCATCCAGGGGAGTATTAATCTTTTTTCCTGCGTTTTAACTCATCTCTGATCATGGAAGCTTTTTCATAATTTTCCTTAGTGATCGCCTCTTCCAGCAACTCTTTAAGCTCCTTCTCGGATTGTCCTTTCAAATCCAGGTCGACAAGGGGATTTTCCCCAGAAGGGGAAGGTTCATACTTTTCTTCGTCGGTTGAATCATCGTCTGATTCATTTTCAATATCCAATACAATTCCGGATTGCGCCATGATCTCCTCTGTTGTATAAATCGGGCACTTAAACCGTAAAGCGAGAGCAATGGCATCGGATGTCCTGGCATCAATGGTCACTTCGCGATCCTTGTAAACACAAACCAGTTTTGAATAGAAAACCCCTTCTTCCAGGCGGTATATATTCACCTCGATCAGTGATATATCGAATGCAGTGGCAAAACTAAGAAACAGATCGTGGGTTAAGGGACGGGGAGGGTTGAGTCCCTCCAGCTGAATGGCGATGGCTTGCGCCTCAAAACCGCCGATAATAATGGGTATCCTCCGATCACCATTCTCCTCGGTCAATACCAATGCATATGCTCCGGATTGCGTCTGACTGTAAGAAATTCCTAGAACATTCAATTTGATCTTATCCATACTAAAAAAATAAAGGAAAGATTCTCCCTTCCTGCTTGGTACCTACAAATATAATGAAATCATCGTTATCTGAATTTTGTATATCCATTTAATTTTATATTTTTGCAGTCCGAAAGTTTTGCACCTGTAAAGAGTACCAAAATGTATGCAATAGTTGATGTAGCAGGACAGCAGTTTAAGGTAGAAAAAGACCAGAAGATATATGTCCACCGTCTGGAAGGTAAAGAAGGAGATGTGGTTGAATTTGACCGTGTGCTGCTGATTGAAGATGGAGATAAAATCCTGATCGGAGAGCCCATTATTCAAGGAGCACTTGTTTCAGGAAAAATCATAAGCCACCTTAAGGGAGATAAGGTTAAAGTATTCAAGAAAAAACGAAGAAAAGGATACCAGGTGCTTACAGGTCACAGACAATACATGAGCCAGATACTCATTGAAGA
>CAYZVJ010000076.1:5101-16919 GCA_964481765.1 uncultured Rikenellaceae bacterium
AAAGATTGTAACATGGCACACAAAAAAGGAGCAGGAAGTTCACGGAATGGGAGAGAATCAGAAAGCAAACGGCTTGGCGTAAAGCTCTTTGGAGGAGAGATTGCAAAAGCTGGAAATATTATTGTTCGTCAAAGAGGAACAAAACATTATCCGGGTGAAAATGTCGGAATGGGAAAAGATCATACCCTCTTTGCCCTGATCGACGGGGAAGTTACCTTTAGAAAGAAGAGGAATAATAAATCCTATGTTTCTATTCTTCCCATTTCAAAATAGAACAATACCATACCAAGGCATCACTCCTGTTTTATTTGCTGCAATAATCAGCAATTAATTCAGGAGTTTTTTATTTTTACATAGTGAAGTCCGTCCCTGCCGGAGAAATAATTCCCGGGATATGGATTTTCATCAAGAAATCAGTATTCCCAAACCGAAACAGCTTAAATAATGCTTACCCTAAAACAGATTGAAGAGAATCAGCAGTTTATCATAGATCGCCTTGCCGTGAAAAAATTCGACGCGACAAAGATCATTGGGGATCTTCTTGCTAAGGATAAACAACGACGTGCCAACCAGCAAATCCTGGAGAGTAAGCAAGCTGAAATAAATACCATATCAAAAGAAATTGGGAAACTGATTGGTGAGGGAAAAGCCGGAGAGGCGAATGAGATAAAAGAGAAAACAGCACAGCTGAAAGAAGAGATCAAGTTGAGTCATCAGGAGGTAGCGGTTGCAGAAAAGGAGATCCAGGAGATGCTTTTGCAAATTCCTAACGTTCCTCATCCCCTGGTACCTTCCGGAGAGGGTGAGAAGGACAACCAGGTGGTCAGAAGCGGAGGGGACATTCCCGTTTTACCGGAGAATGCCCTGCCGCACTGGGATCTGGCAGTAAAATATGATATCATTGACTTCGATCTGGGAAACAAATTAACGGGAGCCGGGTTCCCCGTTTATAAAGGAAAAGGGGCGAAACTTCAGAGAGCACTGATCAACTATTTCCTGGACGAAGCGGAGAAGGCAGGGTACACCGAAGTCCTGCCTCCAATCCTTGTCAACGAGAACTCCGGGTTTGGTACCGGACAACTTCCCGATAAGGAAGGGCAAATGTATCATGTTCCCTCAGAGAACTTTTACCTGATTCCAACTGCTGAAGTCCCTGTAACCAATATATACCGGGACGTAATCCTTACCACCGAAGATTTTCCGGTTAAGAATTGCGCTTATACTCCCTGTTTCAGAAGGGAAGCCGGTTCATATGGAAAAGATGTGCGCGGACTGAACCGACTGCACCAGTTTGATAAGGTCGAGATTGTTCAAATACAGCATCCGGACCTCTCCTACGATACGCTGGAAGAGATGGTGCAACATGTTGAGGGACTTGTCCAAAGCCTCGGTCTTCCGTACCGCATACAGATCCTTTGCGGAGGAGATATATCCTTCACTGCTGCATTAACTTATGACTTTGAAGTATTTGCAGCAGCACAGAAAAAATGGCTTGAAGTCAGTTCGGTATCCAATTTCGAATCCTTCCAGTCCTCCCGGATGAAACTCAGGTTCAAGGAGAAAGGCGAAAAAAAGACGCAACTGGCACATACATTGAATGGCAGTGCATTAGCCCTGCCCAGGATCGTTGCTGCGATTTTGGAGAACAATCAAAGTGAGGAGGGGATCATTGTCCCTGACGTATTGGTCCCTTATACCCGCTTCAATCTGATCGGGTAAAAGAGGATTTCCATATCCTTTTGATATTTCGTAATATTACCATTCAAACTCAGACCGTTGAAGATGAAGAAGGCTAATTTGATGATCGGCCCATTGTTAATCCTGTTAATAATGCCTGCCTGTAGGGAACCTGCTCCTTCTCAGTTGAGCCGCAGGGCTGACAGCCTCCTGCGGGAAGTGGATTCCCTCAACCATAAGATCATTGCTGCTAACCTCGACAGTATACATGATCTGTTTACTAAAATTTCATCAGAGCATGCATTCCTGTCTGATAATTTTGAGAAATTTCCTGGCATGGATCTCAACAGAGAGCGGTACATGCAGTTAGATAGTGTCACCCTGATAATTGGATTCTGCCTGGATGCCTGTAATCATTTTTATTCCGAGCTTTCGGTTACGGAGAACCAACTTGAGATGATTATAGAGGAGATTGAAGAAGGTGAAACCCCGGACTCCACGCTCAGCAATAAAATGGAACGGGAATCGGTTTTGCTCATTGATTTGACCGAAAGGGTAATGCTTCGAATGGAATTATTGCAAACCCAGCTAAGCATTTACCGGGATATTCAGCCGGACATTGAGCATTATGTTGAACAACTAAGTATAAAACAACCCGCTGAATAAAGCCCATCCGCGACCCTGGATGAAGGAATAATGAGTGATCAAAAGAAAGCATATCTCTATGCCGGCTTAGCCATTTTTTTCTGGTCTACTGTCGCTTCTGCATTTAAAATTGCATTACGGCATCTGGATTACCTCCACCTGCTGCTTTTTGCCTCCCTCACCTCAACATTACTTCTTTTCCTGATGCTTCTTGTCCAAAAAAAGATTCACATGGTCCTGAACTCCTCATTATCAGACATCAGCCGGTCCATGTTATTTGGCTTACTGAATCCTTTCCTCTATTACCTGATTCTCTTTAAAGCCTATTCGCTCCTTCCGGCACAAGTGGCACAGCCGCTGAACATGGTCTGGCCAATTGTCCTTGTTTTCCTTTCGGTCCCGTTGTTGAAGCATACGGTGAAAAAAAAGAGTTATCTGGCGCTGATTGTCAGTTTTATCGGTGTCTATTTCATCTCATCGCAGGGAACCTTCTTTTATCCGGGTAAGTCAGATACGCTGGGTGTAATCCTTGCACTTGGCAGTTCCATTATCTGGTCCCTGTTTTTTATATACAACGTCAGAGATCCCCGAGAGGAAGTGGTGAAACTGTTTTTGAATTTCCTGTTTGCAACCCTCTACATTTTCTGCTTCATTTTCCTGTTTTCAGACTTTTCATTGCCCGGGCTCAAAGGATTGCTTGCTGCTGTCTATACAGGATGTTTCGAAATGGGCATAACTTTTGTATTGTGGTTAAAAGCGCTCAGGTTGACAAAATCAGCCGATCAAATCAGTAATTTTGTTTACCTGGCTCCATTTTTTTCTCTGATTTTTATTCACATCTTTGTCGGAGAAAATATATACAGCACGACAGTAGTTGGTTTAATTTTAATTGTTGGAGGAATAATTATCCAAAGAATCCGTTTTCCTGTAAAGCATTAATCAAAGCATATAGAAATGAGAATAAATGGTATAGCGCGTGGTTTTTTATTGATTATTATACTCCTTTCCGCGTTCTTTCTTGCAGGTTGTGAAAAAGATAACGGGAATAAACTGAACAGCGACATTGATGCAAGAAATGAATTATACAATCTGATGAATGAATGGTATTACTGGTATGACGTTATGCCTCAGGTTGATAAAGAGCTTTATAAAGATCCATACGAACTGTTGGAAGCCATGCGCTACCTGCCGGATGACCATTACAGTTTTGTCGCACCGCGCGAGTACATTGAAAATATGCTGGAAGGAAAATACATCGGATATGGGTTCGCCCACAGGAAAGATACCGAGGGGAACTCCCGGATTCTTTATGTATATAAGGATTCTCCATTGTACCCCCATGGAATTCGCAGGGGTTATATCATTACCAAAATAAATGGCATTACACTCGATGCAAGCAGCAATCTTTCAGCGCTGCTTGGTGCAAACGAAATAGGGATTACAAACACCATCGAATTCAAAAGCCTCACCGACTCGGTTTTCGAACTTACGGTGGCAAAGAAAGAGATACAGAAAAACTCTGTTCTCCATTACGACACCCTTGATGTGAATGGGAAAACCATCGGACATATGGTATATGATGAGTTCATTCAACCATCCTATGATGAATTTGATGAAACCTTTGCCTGGTTTAAGTCAGCCGGTGTTGAGGAGATGATCGTAGATCTCAGGTATAATCCCGGAGGGCTTACTGATGTATTGACATACCTGGCAAACCTGATCACCGGTCCAGGCACCGACGGGCTACTCTTTCTTTCATATCAGCACAATAATAAAAAAACGAATTATAACGTTAACATTCTCTTTGAACAACAAGCCAGTTCGGTGAATGTCAGCAGGGTGGTTTTTATCACCTCCCCGGGAACAGCCTCCGCCAGCGAAGCACTCATCAATTGCCTTTCTCCCTATATCGACGTAAAAACAGTTGGAGATTCAACCTATGGAAAACCGGTTGGGATGTACATTTTTACTTATAGTGACTGGGCATTTCTACCCATCGTCTTCAAAATAGTGAATGCGAACGGGATGGGGGATTACTTTTTCGGTATTCCCGCTGACTGTGAATGCCCTGATGATATTACCAGGAGTTTCAATGATCGTGAGGAGGTTTGTTTGAAGGAAGCGCTCTATTATATTGAAAACGGCAGTTTTTCCGGCAGAAAGTATGCAAGAAGTTTCATTCCTGAGAAAAAGCCGGATTATAAGGACTTACTCAGGAAGAAATACCTTCAATAACATCTGTTATCGTTGAACACAGAACGGGTCATTTTAGGGATTGATCCGGGTACAACTGTAACCGGATATGGAATTATCAGGACATCTGGGAACAAAGCTGAACTGATAACCCTGGGGGTACTTGAACTGCAGAAGGTCAACGATCACTATACCAAGCTGAAAATGATTTTTGACCGTGTTATTCAGCTCATTGATGAATACCATCCGGATGAGCTTGCCATTGAGGCACCTTTTTACGGTAAAAATGTTCAGTCCATGCTAAAACTAGGCAGGGCACAGGGAGCTGCTATTTCAGCTGCTTTATCCCGTTCAATTCCCGTTTTTGAATATGCACCACGGAAAATCAAGCTGGCAATTACCGGAGTGGGAAGTGCTTCAAAGGAGCAGGTTGCCACGCTGCTTCAAAAGATCCTCAATTTTCACGAGGATTCCCGTTTACTCGACGCCACGGATGGCCTGGCTGCTGCAGTCTGTCATTTCTTCCAGAAAACGGTCCCTTCCCGGGAAAAGGGGTATCACTCATGGAAAGAGTTTATCCGGAAGAATCCCGGACGGTTAAAGAAGTAACCTGGATAGCGGTTTCTTTTCTTACGGCAGAAAAATTGTCTGCCGGATCCGTTTATTCAGCAAGTGCATCCCTGATTTTTGCTGCAATTTCCTGAAACTCTTCCGGGCTCAGATTGAGCTTGGGTCTTGAAAAACTGATATCCGCTTCTGAATTTATCGGGATCAGGTGAATATGGGCATGAGGAACCTCCAGACCCAGAACAGCAACACCGATCCTGGCACACGGAATCACCTTTTCGATTGCCCGTGCAATCCTTTTTGAGAATATCATCATTGGTGCAAGAAGATCATCATCCAGATCGAACAGATAATCAACCTCGTTTTTAGGAATGACCAGAGTATGACCTTTTGCCAGAGGGTGTATATCTAAAAAAGCATAAAACTGCTCATCCTCAGCAATCTTATAGGAGGGTATCTCCCCCTGAACAATGTTAGTAAAGATGCTTGCCATGGCTGGATTAATCGTTTATTTATCTGGAAATACTAATAATTTCAAATGTCATCAATCCGGAAGGAACATTGATCTCCACGATATCTCCTGTTTTACGACCGAGCAGTCCTTTGGCGATGGGTGAATCGACAGCCAGCTTGCCGGCTTTCAGATCGGCTTCCGATTCTGAAACCAGGAGGTATTCCCTGACCAGGTTATTTGCCAGGTTTTTGATCTTTACCTTATTGAGAATCTGCACTTTCGATGTATCGATCCGCGATTCATCAATAATCCTTGATTTCGAGATCATCTCCTCAAGCCTGGATATTTTCATTTCAAGCATCCCCTGTGCCTCTTTAGCAGCATGGTATTCGGCATTTTCAGCAAGGTCTCCTTTTTCCCGTGCATCAGCAATCAATCGCGAAATAGCCGGACGTTCAACAGAAGTCAGGTAATCGAGCTCCTCTTTCAGTTTATCCAATCCCTCTTCTGTGATGTATGAAATCTCTGGCATAGTAGTCTTTTCTGGTGAAACGATGTAAAAACAAAAAGAATTCCGACAATTGGAACTCTTTCATCCTGCAAAGGTAAAAAAAATAAACAAATAACTCAATCTTAACAGCAGGAAAGAGAGTCCGGCAGAACATTCCGGATAATCCTGGTCAGAACTCTTTTCTATTAAGAATTTCAGAAAGAATAACCGCCTTCTTCAGGTCAAATTCATCCATGATTTTATCCAGTTCACTCTCTTCCTTGCTGGCTTTATATTGTTGGGTCAAATCCTCGGATGGTTGATGTTCCTGATCATCGGTTATCATTTCCTCCTGGTATATAGAATCGATTCCTTCGTCGAAGGGAGATCCCTCATCAAAGGCAGAAACGCCCTCTTCAATAATCGTCTCCAGTTCGCTCTGCACCTGTGGTGTCTCGGGTGCAGTGATTGTCATCTGGTCGGACATTTCAGTGTCAGGTTCCCTGCTATCCTGCTCAAATAACTGAAAGGGATCAAAACCCTCTGTTTCCCCTTTTTGGGGCATTTGGGCTGCAGCTTTCTTTTTCCTATTCCTCGCCACCGTGCTTATGATTAACACGATAACTACAAGAACGATATAAAATATTGTGCCAATGTTGTCTTCCATAATTACCTTCTCCTTTTTCTAAAAAGCCGTTTAAGAAATGGTTCTTTTTTTCGTTTATTGTTTTTTTTTGACTCTCTTTCTGACTGTTTCATTCGATCCTGAACCTCTTTTGTCTGGATATCAAACCGGTGTTTCAACTCTTTTTTGCGCGCTTTTTCATACGCATTATCTTGTTTCTTCTCCACTTTCTCCGTTTTTGCCACAGCTTTTCGGACCTTTCGTGAAGGCCGTTGAGCAGCCAACGCCAGGGGAATAATCAGAACGATCAATAACAACAAAAACCGTTTATGAATGATTTTCATTATTTTTGTTCTTTAATTTCAGAACGCACGATGGCTGTTATTATTACCATATCAAAAATAAGGAATTTTTTTTTAATCCTTCTAATGAGTTCACTGCTGACCACCTGTGAGGAGGAGAAGCAAAAAATCATTCCCCAAACCTATGTGAATTTTTCCATCCGGTTAGATGATCCGCAATTCATCGCGTTAACCTCTGTCGGGAATGCCGTGGTTATTACCAGCAGCTACGACGGGAGCAATTCAGCCGGATACGATAACAATGGAATCATCCTTTACCGTGCATCACAAGAAGAGTTTTATGCATTCGACCGGACCTGTACCTATGACGTTGAAAAAAGCATTGCAGTTGAGATTGATGAATCAGGGATTATGGCAGTGTGTCCGGAATGTGAATCAATCTATGTGTTGCCAAATATCGGATTTCCCACGAAAGAGAGTCCTTCGAAATACGCACTTCATCAATACCAGACCAGTTTTGACGGTCTGTATGTGCATGTCTTCAACTAATACCGGTAGTGATCCGGTTTGAACGGTCCTTTTACCGGCACACCGAGATATTCAGCCTGCTCCGGTGTTAGTTGGGTGAGTTTTACTCCGATCTGGTCGAGGTGCAACCGGGCTACCTCTTCATCCAGGTGTTTGGGTAACCGGTAGACATCGATCTCATAATCGTTGTTCCATAAATCAACCTGGGCCAATGTCTGGTTTGAGAATGAATTACTCATAACAAAAGAGGGATGACCTGTAGCACATCCCAGGTTAACCAGCCGTCCTTCAGCAAGAATAAAGATGGAATGCCCATCGGGAAACAGGTACTCATCGACCTGTGGTTTTACATTGATCTTTTTTATTCCCGGCCATTCTCCCAGTTTTTCAACCTGTATCTCATGGTCGAAATGACCGATATTGCATACAATGGACTGGTCCTTCATCCTTGCCATATGCTCGGCGGTTATCACATCTTTGTTACCGGTAGCTGTAACAAATATATTCCCCTCATCCATTGTATCTTCAATGGTTTTCACTTCGTATCCTTCCATCGCTGCCTGGAGAGCACAAATGGGATCGATCTCGGTAACAATCACCCGTGCTCCATAGGATCTCATCGACTGGGCACAACCCTTTCCAACATCACCATAACCACATACCACCGTAACTTTTCCGGCAAGCATCACATCTGTAGCACGTTTAATTCCATCAGCCAAAGATTCCCGGCAACCATACAGGTTGTCAAATTTGGATTTGGTAACCGAATCGTTCACATTGATTGCGGGAGCAAGAAGTTCCCCAATCTCCTTCATTTGATATAACCGGTGAACTCCAGTAGTCGTTTCTTCCGAGATCCCCTTCAGTTCAGCCACGGCTCTATGCCATTTCGTCGGATCTTCATCAAGCAGGGTTTTCAACCGCCTGATAACCACAGCCTCCTCTGTGCTGGATGGTTTTCGCTTCAGGAATTCCGGGTTCACTTCTGCCTTATATCCCTGATGCAACATGAGCGTGGCATCACCTCCATCATCCACAATCAGGTTTGGTCCTTTGCCACCCGGGAAAGAAAGAGCCTGAGCAGTACACCACCAATACTCCTCCAGGGTTTCACCTTTCCAGGCAAATACCGGAATCCCCATTTTGGCAACTGCAGCAGCTGCATGATCCTGGGTTGAAAAAATATTACAGCTTGCCCATCTGACATCCGCACCCAATTCCACTAACGTTTTTATCAATATGGCGGTCTGTATTGTCATATGCAGGGACCCTGTGATCCGGGCACCCTTCAGGGGTTTGGAGGCGGAGTATTTCTGCCGGATAGAGAGTAATCCGGGCATCTCCTTTTCCGCTATCTCAATCTCTTTAAATCCCCAATCTGCAAGGCTGATGTCCTTGATCTTATAAGGTATACTTTCCACTGATGTTATTTCCATTTTTGTGATTATTTGCCCGACAAAGGTAATAAATATAAGGTAAATATACCCAAATGTCAGGTAAAAGGGGGGGATTGCTACACCAATCCCAAAACAGATTATCCTTCTGCAGAGAGGATATCCTGGGCTATGGTTTTATCCTTCTTTAATTGCTCAACCAGATGTTCCACGCTGGAAAATTTCACCTCATCCCGGATCCTGCCGACAAAACGGACCTGTACATCCTTTCCATAGATCTGGTGTTTGAAATCAAAAATATGAACTTCAATACTTTTTCCATTCTCTCCATTACTCAGGGTAGGACGTAAACCGATATTTAACATGCCCTTCAAGGTTTTGTCATCCAGGTTAATATACACAGCATAAACCCCATCTTTGGGTATCAGTTTATACCGTTCCTTTGGCAAAATATTGGCTGTAGGAAAACCAAGGGACCTGCCAATTTTTTTCCCTCCGATGATGGTTCCGTTAAGGGAATAATGATATCCCAGCAACCGGTTGGCAAGAAGGATATCACCTGAATTCATCGCTTCCCGAATACGGGTTGAACTCACGTTCTGATTATCCACCACCCGGGCGTCAACCTGTTCAACCTCAATCTTGTATTTGCCAGCCAGGGATTTGAGCGTTTCAAAACTCCCCTCCCGGTTTTTTCCGAAATGGTGATTAAAACCGACAATCAGGTACTTTGCTTGCACCTTCCCAACGATGATCTCTTTAATGAACTTTTCGGAAGAATAGTTGCTCAATTCCCGGGTAAAGGGAACAATGATAAAATGATCCACTCCCTTTTTATCAAACAACTCTCGTTTCTCCCTCAGTGTGCTTAAATATTTCAAACCTGCTCCTTCCGGAGTTAAAAATAGTCTTGGGTGCGGCCAGAACGTGACCACGACACTTTTGCCTTTCTTTTCCTTTGCCACAGCAAGCAGCCTGCGAATGATGGCATCATGACCACAATGAACACCATCAAAAACACCAACAGTAACCACTGCATTAGGAATAGTCAGCTTCTCCGGATCTTTATGTATTTCCACGTGTCGTTATTATAAAATAAATGGTACACAAAATTAGAATAAAGGTTGCCAAAAAAAAATTGATTAAGAAAAACGATACCTTTGTTTTCTGATACCAGACATAATCTCATCGATGAAAACACCTGATCTTGTCAGGAATGACCCGTGGTTAGAACCCTTTATCAACGTGATAAACCGGCGTCATGAGAATGTCCTGGCAAAAGCGGTTGAGCTGAGTGGAACCGGCAGTCTGAAGGAGTTTGCCTCCGGCCATCTCTTTTTTGGGCTTCACAAGGAAGGAAAAGCATGGGTGTTCCGGGAGTGGGCCCCGAATGCCAGCAAGATATATCTCATCGGAACCTTTAATCAGTGGGAGGAACATGAAACATTTTCATTAACCTCCATTAAAAACGGGAACTGGGAGATTTCCCTTTCAATGGATCAGGTTCGGCATGGTGATCTCTACCGGTTATCGATTCACTGGGAAGGAGGAAAGGGTGACCGGATCCCCTCCTACGCAACACGTGTGGTACAGGATCCGGAAACATTGATTTTCAGTGCCCAGGTATGGGATCCCGAGGAACCATTTACCTGGAGAAATCGGGATTTCTCACCCCTCTCCAGGCAACCCATCATCTATGAGGCACATGTTGGAATGGCAACGGAAGAAGAAAGAATTGGCAGTTTTGAGGAATTCCGGACCCGGGTTCTTCCTGACATTGCCAGAGCAGGATATAACGTGGTTCAATTGATGGCAATCCAGGAACACCCGTACTACGGATCCTTCGGATACCATGTTTCCAGCTTTTTCGCTGCATCCTCCAGGTTCGGAACCCCGGATGATCTGAAAAAACTAATCGATGAGGCGCATGAACAGGGACTTGCTGTTATCATGGACCTGGTGCATTCACATGCTGTAAAGAACGAAAATGAAGGCCTTGGAAAATTCGACGGTTCACCATACCAGTACTTTCATGATGGATACCGCCGGGAGCACGTGGCATGGGATTCCCTCTGTTTTGACTACGGGAAAAATGCTGTATTGCACTTCCTGTTATCAAACTGCCGGTTCTGGATTGAAGAATACAAATTCGATGGTTTCCGGTTTGACGGGGTAACCAGCATGCTCTACCTGGATCATGGATTATCCCGGGACTTCACATCATACAATGACTACTATGATGGCAACCAGGATGAAGATGCCATTACCTACCTTACGCTTGCAAACCAGCTTATACACGAGGTTAATCCGGGCGCTATCACCATTGCTGAAGAGATGAGCGGTATGCCAGGCCTGGCTGCACCCTTTGAGGCCGGAGGAATGGGTTTTGACTTCCGGCTCGCCATGGGTACCCCGGACTTCTGGATTAAGGTCATTAAAGAGGTCCCTGACGAAAAGTGGAATGTGTCGCAAATCTATCACGAACTTTCAGGCCACCGTGCAGATGAAAAAACCATCGGATATGCTGAATCACACGACCAGGCTCTGGTGGGAGATAAAACGATTATCTTTCGCCTGATTGACAAAGAGATGTACTGGCACATGTCAAAAGACGACCAGAACCTGATCATCGACCGTGGAATGGCACTGCATAAAATGATCAGGCTGGTTACCATTGCTACGACAGGCGGAGGATACTTAAACTTCATGGGTAATGAATTTGGTCACCCGGAATGGATCGATTTTCCAAGAGAAGGAAACAACTGGTCTTATAAATATGCCCGAAGACAATGGTCCCTGAGAGATAACCAACAGTTAAAATATCACTACCTGTCTGATTTCGACCGTGAAATGATATCACTGGTCAGGGCGGAGAAAATCTTTGCCGAGTCATTCCCTTTTAAGGTTTTTGCTCATGAAGAAGACCAGGTCCTCGCCTGCAAA
>CAYZVJ010000077.1:0-7518 GCA_964481765.1 uncultured Rikenellaceae bacterium
TTAATAGAATATTATGCCCAGCTGGTATACATGGGAAATATGATCTGTAATACGGTTGAGGCATACCATCAGAATGCGGATCCACCTGGAGGCAAATTTCAATTTTTCATGGTCTATCTTATCTGTCTGCCCATCGCTTTCTTTATACGGATTTACGGTAACAAGGGAAAAAAGTTCCTTACAAATCAGCGTATTTCTATCGATTGATTTTTTATGCCAATGAACTGGTTTTTTATCTTCTCCTCCAGCTCTTTACACTCGGTTCTCATCTTTTGTAACACTTCCTGATAATCCGGGTGGTTCACAAAGTTCTCCAGCTGGTATGGATCTTTCTCCAGATCGTGCAGGTATTCATACGGTGGATCTTGTTCATAATACTTAGCATAAACATATCGCTCTCCGCGGATACCGATGTATTTGGGAATTTTATCGTGCTCCATCCTGTGCTCAATAAAGAACTGTTCACGCCAGTCACTGACGGTTCCCATCTCGATAACCGGCACAAGGCTTCTTCCCTGGTAAAGTTGAGGTACTGAAATGCCGGCCAGGTCAAGTATTGTTGCCGGAATATCAATATTCAGGGCTATCTTGTCCGGGATTTTCCCGGTTCTTTTTTTCGGTGCCCTCGGATCGTAGATGATCATGGGGACTCTTAGCGATTCCTCGTAATGACTCCATTTACCGGCAAAACCTCTATTGCCCATATAGTAACCGTTATCAGCCGAATAGATAATGACGGTATTCCTGTCAACCCCTTTTTCTTTTAATGCAGACATTACCCTTTTCATCACATTGTCATACCCGCTTATCATGCGAAAATATGCCCTCATGTTGATCCGGTACTTCTCTTCGGTGTCCCAGCGCCAGAAATAGCGTTCGCGGTTTAGTGAATTCTTCAGGAAATCCGGATGGTTTTCAAAGATTTCAGGATCAGATAACACCGGTTTGGGCATTTCAACATTTTCATATAACTGTTCCACTGCCTTCGGGTATGGATAGTGCCCTTCGTTTCCTGGTGTTAAATTGTCATCTACTGCGTGAACGGCATTAAAGCTGATGGACAGGCAAAAGGGTTGATCCAGCGATTGATTTTGAATAAACTCCACAGCCTGATCACCCTTAATCTCTGCTGAATGCCTTCTGCTACCATCCTCGTATGTTTCAAAATAGGGAGTGTTCCGGGGAGATGGTCTGTAATAATCAAACATTTCCGAAAGCATGCTGTCCTGTTCTTCTATTTCCACACCAAACTTGCCTACAAAACCGGTATAGTAACCTGATTTTTTTAGCAGGTAAGGATAGGAGCTGGTTATGAGTTCCTTTGTAAGCGGATCTTTGCCAAAGGTGTAATTGTGTTTGCATTCATACAAACCTGTGAAGATAGAGGCACGGCTGGCTGCACAGATAGATGAGGTTATAAATGCATTGGTAAACCGGATGCCCTCTTCGGCCAGTTTGTCAACCGTGGGTGTCTTCACGACAGGGTGTCCTGCACAGGAAATAACGTCGTTTCGCTGGTCATCGATGAGAATGAATACAATATTTGGTCTTTCTTCTTGATGTATTCTATCTTTTCCGCAGCCATTAATAAATGCTGCGAGAATAACCAGGTAAATAAGTGGTTTGAATTTATGCTGCATTGTGTGTCAATATTTTCATTTACGATATTGTAATAAGGTAATCCCCTTCACCCAGTTGAAAATTACCTGACTGCAATCCGTTTACCTGTTCCGGTATAAATTTCCCATCTTTTCTTTCAATGCTGATTTTTTGTGCAGGATTGAGAGTGAACATTACATGGGCAGTAGTGCCTGTCGGGATTTTTATTTCATATCGACAGGTACCTTTTTCCTTTTTCCAGTTGGACACAATTTGCCCGTGGGGTGAATGGTAGGTACAACGAACAGAATCAAGTCCATTGGGAGCAAATGGATTTAGGATAAAGTGTTTAAATCCCGGATTTTCAGGGTCAGGACGAATTCCGCCCAACCAGCGGTAGTACCACTCTGTTACTGTTCCGAACATGGGGTGGCAGTTGGAGAAAATGTTGTCGCTCTCTTTCCATGTTTCCCAGATGGTCGTTGCTCCTCTGTCGATCATAAATCCCCATCCGGGATAGTCTGTACTTTTTACGATATCAAAAACCCGGTCAGGGGAACAACATGCTGAGAGGGTTTCCAATACATACTTGGTGCCAAAAATACCTGTAGTGAAATGCCCTGATGGACCATTCTTTATAGCATGTAACAAAGAATCCTTTGCTGCATCCATTTCATCCGCAGGTACAATTCCATGATAAAGCAAGGTGGCATACAGGGTTTGTTTGTTTATTTTCCCTTTTACAGGCTGATCCCAGAATTCAGCTTTTACAAGCTTTTGTAATTTTTCAGCCAATTTTTCATATTTCTTTCCACTGGCTTCATCACCCATCAGGGCAGCAAAAGTTTTCATTATGCGGGCGCATTGAAGGTAATGGCATGTACCGGTTAATTGTACCGGGACAGGTTCAAGCGATTCATGGTCACCGAGGCCTTCATTTACCAATCCCTCCGGATGAATCCGGGCAGCTTTGTCCATCCATTCCTTATCCAACGCATAAAGTTCTTTAATTATCTCTGTATCATTATAATAAATATACAGAAGATACTGTGTAATCAGGAAGGCTGATTCCCAGCTTATGCCACAATATTTTATACCGACGTAAGGTGCAGTATCTACAAAAACCGAGTCGTTCATTGCATCGACCCAATCGTACATTGTTTTACGGTAAAAAGCCTGCATATCGAAGTTGTAAATAAACGACTCGCCGGTTGCATTCAGGTCTCCCCCGTATCCAAATTTTTCTCTTGCCGGGCAATCCGACTGAACACTTACCAGGTTGGCACGAAAAGTCCTTACGGTAGCTTCCTGAATTGAGTTCAGCAGTTGAGAAGAACACGAAAACTGGTTATTATTGGCAACGTTCGAATGGATGAACAGCCCTTTTATGTCCGAAAGTTGCGGTTCGTACCTTAACCCTTTAATTTCCATGTACCTGTAGGTATGATAGGTAAAATCGGGAGTGAACCAGGTCGGACTATTATCCATGATGTAACTATCGGTTTGCCAGGCGATGGCAGGTGCACCCGGTCCCCCCACCCCCTTTTCTTTTATCTGACCGGCTACGCTGGTCATGGGATTCAGGTTGCCGTCTTCATAAATCCGTTCACCAAACCGGAAAGTTATGGTATCGTCTTTATGCCCCGAAAGTTTAATTTCATAGGTTCCCGTAAAATTCACACCCATATCGACGACATAAATTCCCTGTTCAGGTGATGAAATGCCAATCGGTGATACTTCCTGTGTGATCTGAGCCGGTGGAAAGAAAGCTTTCTCCAGCACCCCTCCCGGTCTTTTATCTGTTTTTGCTGAGTTCCATGAAATGTCGTTAAAACCCGGTTTGTCCCAGTCTTCTACCTCCTGACGAGCATCGTAAACAACACCCAGATAGACACTGTTTTTCAGGATTGGTCCGAATCTGTATTTCCAGGAAGAGTCAGTAACAATCTCTTCCGATTTCCCATTCTTATAATGAATAACCAATTTTGCAATAAACAGAGGTTTCCCTACAGTAAGATCTTTGCGTAAATTTCTTCTCCCCCATTTTCTCAGTGGAAGCGGGTTATAAAAACCATTCCCGAGTGATACACCCAAACAATTATCCCCAACATTTAACAGGGATGTGACATCATATTCAGTATAATATATTCGTTTGCTGAAATCGGTCCAGGCAGGATCGAGTACATTTTCACCAACCGGTATTCCATTTATTGAAGCCTTGTAATAACCGGCTGCCGTAATAAATAATTTAGCATGGTCAATATGATTGCCTGAATGGAAGTCTTTTCGAAAAAGAGGTGCCGGGTTATCGAGATAAAACAACGAATCCGTAGTTGGTAATTCCCTTTGATCCTGAATCCAACTGGCTTTCATTTTCTTACCAAAACCTTCTTCAATTTCCTCCCGATATCTGTTACAGGCAATTAAAGAAGACAGAATAATTACAATATATAATGCGTTTTGCTGTTTGAGTAGTACCATTATTTGCAAGTTATAGAATAATCGGATTATTAAAAAAGAGTGAAAGGCTTTTGATACGCTAAAGTTATCAACCTTCCCCTGGTAAATAAGTGGAGCAGATCAATAGCCACGTAGTGGCGGCATGTTTTTAGTTGGTGGAGTAACCAAAAAGGCGTTTCAACTGCGTGGTTATACAAAAGGAAACTGCTTCCTGGACCGGAAGGTGAAAACCCAGTTTAAATGCACTAACTTATCACTCACCGGGTGACTTCGAGTCACCCGGTGATCAGGCACAAAACCATGAAAAGTTCACGTGTTTGCTGGCAGGTTACTGCAGGTTGTGTTTTTTCAGGAGTGAGTGAAAATAGGAACGCTGGATCCCGGCTTTTTTTGCGGCTTTGCTGACGTTTCCACCGGCGTTTTTCAGTGCATCAAGCAGGAACTGCTTTTCAATTTCATCCACCGCTTCGTTTATGGCATGTTGCTTGTATTCCTTGAAATCCTCCCAATTTTCAGGAAAATCATATTTCAGGTGGTCTTTTGGAAGATCACTGAATTCTTTTGGCAGGTGTTTGGGTTCAATGATCACTCCGTCACACAGTATGGCAACGCGTTCAACGGTATTTTTCAATTCCCTGATGTTTCCGGGCCAATGATACTTCTCAAGGATTTCTATCGCTTCCGGCGCGAAATGTTGAGCCATGATCTGGCTTCTGGAACGAATCCGTTGTAAGAAGGAGTTTGCAAGGGTAATAATATCTTCCTTTCGTTCACGCAACGGGGGAAGATGAATGGGAATTACCTGAAGGCGGTAATAGAGATCCTCCCGGAAATTTTTTTCTTCTACCATTCGGGTCAGATCACGGTTGGAAGCTGAAATTAACCGGATATCAATATCCCGTTCTACGGTATCACCAACCCTTCGCAATTTAAACGTTTCCAGGACCCGCAGCAGTTTGCTCTGTATTTCCAGGCTGATATTTGATATTTCATCCAGGAACAGGGTCCCTTTGTTTGCCACTTCGAAAAGACCCTGCTTGGTGGATATGGCCCCTGAAAAGGAACCCTTGACATGCCCGAAAAGTTCGCTTTCAAGCAGTGTGGGGGTTAATGCACTGCAGTCACATGCAATAAAGGGATGATCCTTCCGCAGGCTCCTGGTATGAATCAGATTTGCAATGACTTCCTTGCCAGTACCACTTTCCCCGGTGATCAGGATATTGCTGTCGGTAGGGGCAACACGGTTAACAATGGAAAACACCTGCTGCATTTTCGAACACTCCCCGATGATTCCATCAAATCCTTTATGGATATCCAGTTCCTTTTTTAAGGCGATATTTTCTTTTATCAGATCGGAATGGTCAACAACTTTTTTTATCACGATTTTCAGCTCCTCCGGAGTAAAGGGTTTACTGATATAGTCTGCAGCCCCAAGTTTTAATGCCCCAACTGCGGTTTGAACAGTTGCATATCCTGTAATGATGATCACTTCGGAAGAGACACCTTTTGATTTAATGGTTTTCAGGATTTCCATGCCTTCAATGTCCGGAAGGATAAGGTCAAGAAGAATGACATCATAATTGCCTGACAATGCCTCAACCAGACCGCGTTTGGCATTCTGATGAAATGTCACATCGTAATTCTCCTGTTTCAGTACCCGTTCACAACTGATCCCGACAATCGGTTCATCATCAATGACCAATATCTTTCTTTTATCTGATACCTTGTTGTTGTTATCCATTTGATCTTCCATTGTTCTCAATCGGTTTGTTTGATTATCTGGTATCTGATGTATAGGGAAGGGAAACGGTAAATGTTGTGCCAGTGCCTACCTTGCTTTCACAATGAATGGTTCCGTGATGTTGCTGAATAATGCCATAACTGATGCTCAATCCTAATCCTGTGCCCTGCCCTACCGGTTTGGTTGTATAAAAGGGATCAAAGATCTTATCCATCTCCTCGTCGGCAATACCACAACCCGAATCGCTGATGGCAACCTGAATGTTCTCCTCATTGTGTGTGGTGGATATCGTTATTTTGCCCTCCTCCACAATGGCCTCTCCGGCATTCAGCAGGAGGTTCAGGAATACCTGCTGGATCTGATTTTTATCCACCAGGACCTCCGGAAGGTTGGCATCATAGGTTTCTTCCAGTTTGATTTTTCGAAACTCTTTCTGGCTTGTGACCAGTTTCAGTAGCTGCCGGACAATTTCATTCAGGTTTATCGATTCTTTGTTTGGCGGCGACTGGCGGGCAAACTCCAGCAGGTTCCTCACGATTTCACGTACCCGTTTCGTTTCCTGTATGATGACATCCAGATCTTTTATGACATCTTCCTCATTGCTTCTCTCTTTTAACAGGTGGCTGAAGGTCAGTACACCGGTAAGGGGATTGTTGATCTCATGGGCAACACCTGCAGCAAGACGTCCGATTGAAGCAAGTTTTTCGCTTTGCAGGATCTGCCTCTGTGTGTCTTCTTTCATCTGTTTCTCATGCTGTTCGATTGCCTCTGCCATCTGGTTGATTGTTTTGCAGAGCAAACCCATCTCCCCTTTCGTTTGAAGGTTGCAACGGGCGGATAAATTTCCTTTCATGATCTCTTTACTCACCCGGACGACGGAATCAATCGGTTTGATCATCATTCTTGTATAAAAAAACATAAGAGAAAAACTGGCGACCGCTGTTATGGATAAGGTTATGATAAAAAAGACGAGGATTATTTTTTGTGGTTGCTTGAAGGGTTGTTCCAGCAATCCCACATAGAGTGAGCCGATAATGTTGCCTTCGATATCCCGGATTGGTTCATAGGCAGTGATGTACCAGTCGTTTACCACAAATGCCCGATCAGCCCAGATTTTACCGTTTTGAATCACGTGTTCGTACACTTCAAGACTGAGCCGGCTGCCAACAGCCCTGGTATTATCCGTTTGCCTGACATTGGTTGAAATCCGCACATCGTCAAAAAAAACCGTTGCTGTTCCGATATCCTTCCCATTGTGTGTCTGATCCTGGAAAACCTTTGTCTTGATCCGATCCACAATTTCAATGTTGTTATTGATCAGAAGTCCCCCAAAAATCACGCCCAGCTTATCACCATTTAATGAGTTTATGGGAACGGCTGATGCGATGACCATTCCTCGTTTCTCGGTTGTCTTTACCTCCGGCCTTGCTTTTGGAGTGCTTTTTACATTGACAATAGCGCGTTCCTGCAGCTCTTTGCCTTCATTTTTCAGGATGGTCTCATCCAGAATGGTAGTACCACTCACAGGAACCCACTCATCAAGCACCTTCCTGATTAAGTCAACTTCTGAGATATTATCTCCTTTTGCCTCCGGATTATGTACACGGTATATTACGTTGCCATCCAAATCGGTAAACGTCAGAAAATCCAGTTCGCTGTTTTTATAAATGTTGCTGAATACCTCCCCCAGCTCCCGGCCCATCTCTTCCTTCAGAGGA
>CAYZVJ010000077.1:7618-16213 GCA_964481765.1 uncultured Rikenellaceae bacterium
ATTTTCCTATACATAACTAACAAGACCAAAAATGGAACGACAGCCTTCAATTTTAGTAATTGATGATGAACCCGTCGTATGCGAAAGTTGTCAACGCATACTCTCAAAGGAAGATTTCAAAGTAGACACCAATACCAATCCCAAAGAGGCATATAACCAGGCCTTACTGCATAATTACGATCTCGTTTTATTGGATCTGATGATGGATGAAATGGATGGGATTGAATTGTTAACTGCACTTCGGGAAGAAAAGCCAAACCTTCCGGTCATTATTATAACCGGTTATCCGACGAAGAAAAGCAAACAGGAGGCAACGGATCTCGGGGTATCGGACTATATCATAAAACCATTTATGCCCGGGGAGTTGCTTGATCCGGTAACCCACATCATTGAACACACGGAGGTGGTCGGGAAGAAAGAGTTAATTGGTTTCCGGGAGATCATTGGTTTGCCCAAATGGGAGCGGTCCGAGAAGCATTTTATGTTTTACAAAGAGGGATGGTTACAAAAGGGATGGGATGATTCCTACAGGGTTGGCGGACAACTTCCCGATCTGGATGGTGAAAGCATCCTGTCCATTACTATTCCTGATGTCAATAGTGTCATTTACAGGGATGCCCCATTGGCTGAAATAACCCTCAGCAACAACACCAAACGAAGTATTCCTTCGCCCGTTTCAGGAAGGATTGTTGAAGTGAACAATGAACTGGAAAATGATCTGCCCTTTATTGAAAACAACATGTACAGCAAATTTTGGATTGGGAGGGTATTGCCAAAAGATATTGAAGAGGATATAAAGTATAGTACTACACGCAATTTGCTGTTTTTTACGGGAAATACAGAGAACAAGAATCACTATTACCGCCAGTTGATTGATCTGGGGTATATCGTTCAACAGACTTCTTCTATTGAAGAGCTTATGAATAGAATAAAAGAAGATCAACTAAGAACCGTTGTACTGGATGCCGGATCATTCCCCGGCGAAGTACCTGGCTATGTTAAGCGGCTTCATAAAACATTCCGTGATCTGAAAATCATTGTTTTTGACAGAAATGATAATGATGTAGCAAAGAAATACCGTAAAAACTGGCTGTTCAGCTATTGTGTTCCCCCACTCCATGCCAAAGAGATTTCAGGTGTTTTAAACAAAGCCTTTTCCAATGCAGGGATTGAAGGGATAGAAACGAAATACGAAACAGCCTTTCAGCCGGAGGTGATTGACAAAATCCATATTACGAACCGGTATAATAAAAGAGAAACAGCAGTATATTTTTTATACGATGATGAAGATGAGCATGCCGAATCCATCGATATGGCAGAACTCTCTTCCTATGCCGATGAGATTCCCGGCATAGGGACCATCTGGCATTCACATGATTTTCCTGTCATGGATGCCAATGTGGTTGCAGAACAGATCAGGGAGACCCACACGAAACGGATCATTATTGCAGGTGATTCTCCCGGAAAGGTTAAGGATATGTTTGTGAGGGCAATGATTATTTCCGGAAATGATCCGAAGGATGTGTTACTGGCCGGTTTCAGAGATCATGGAGCGATTTACCAATCGGATACAGAGCGGGCAAAAGCAATACTGTTCTGTGCCCTGTATGGTCTCTTCTATGATGAGGCGATAAAGCCGGGTGAAAACCCGGTGAATGCTGACACGCTGATTATCGGAGGAGGGATTGCCGGTATTCAAGCCTCCCTGGAAATTGCAAATAGTGGCAACAGGGTTTTCCTGCTCGAAAAGTCGGGTACTATTGGAGGCCACATGGCGACCTTCGATAAAACATTCCCAACCCTCGATTGTGCTGCCTGCATCTTAACTCCGAAGATGGTTGAGGTGGGACAGCATCCGAACATTGAGTTGATGACCATGAGTGAGGTTGTCGGTGTATCAGGAGGCCCGGGGAATTATAAAGTGACCATTCTCAGGAAAGCCAGGTATGTGAACCTGAATAAATGCACGGGATGTGGCATATGTGCTACCAAATGTCCTACCAATGTTCCCAGCGAATTTGATTCAGGAACCACGCTGCGTAAAGCCATTTATATGCCCTTTCCACAGGCTGTCCCCAATAAATACATGGTTGATCCTGCACATTGCCGTTATATCCAGGAAGGTAAATGCGGAGTTTGTGTAAAAGCCTGTCCCGTTGAAGATTGCATCAATCTGGATGCGAAAGATGAAACCGTTGAAATTACAGTGGGGAATATCATTCTGGCCACCGGATTCAAACCGTTTGATGCCAGTCGGATTGAAGATTATGGTTATGGAGAGTATCCCAACGTAGTAACATCACTGGAGTTTGAACGATTGGTAAATGCCTCTGGTCCGACCGGTGGAAGGATAAAACTGAGAACCCGGGATAAGCGGGGAAACTGGATATTTGATCCGGCTTCGGATGAACCGGAAAGCATCGCGATTATTCACTGTGTGGGTAGCCGGGATAGAAACTACAATGCATTTTGCTCCAGGGTATGTTGTATGTATTCCCTGAAACTGGCTCATTTGGTGAAGGAGAAATTACCGGATGCCACGGTCTCGGAGTATTACATAGATATGAGGGCGTTTGGCAAAGGGTATGAAGAGTTCTATAACCGGATAAAACGAGAAGGCGTTCACATTGTCAGGGGGCGTCCGGCAAAAATTGAAGCAGTGGATGGCCAGCTTCTGGTCCGAAGTGAAGATATCCTGAACGATACCCTGATTGAGGATAAAGTGGACATGGTGGTGCTGGCAGTTGGGTTAGAACCGGGTGGGGATACGGATAAACTCAGCAAGATGCTGGGAGTTCCAACAACCGAAGACGGTTGGTTTATGGAGGCGAATAACATATTTGATCCCGTAAATACACGTGCAGGTGGGATCACTTTAGCGGGTGTATGCCAGGGTCCTAAAGATATACCCAGTACCGTGGCACAGGCATCTGCAGCAGCTTCGAGAGTATTGCAGAACATTGTAAAACAAAAGGTCCATAAAAATGTCAGCGATCTCTCCCTGAAGAAAATCGAAGAAAATATTCAACAACTGTCCAACATAAAAATGGTATGCTATGAACGAGTTAATTGAACCGGATCTTTTTAAAAGCATGAGAGAATTTGGTGCCGATGAATGGCAGGAATGTTATCATTGTGGCAACTGTACAGCCATCTGCCCATTGACCGAAAAGAATATTCTGTTCCCGAGAAAACCCATTAAGTATATGCAGATGGGACTGAGAAAGGAACTGGAAGCGTGCGTGGAACCCTGGTTATGCTATTACTGTGGCGAATGCACTGAAAAGTGTCCCAGGAATGCCAACCCTGGAGAATTAATGATGACCCTCAGGCGTTATCTTACCACTGCCTATGACTGGACAGGGTATGCACGGAAAATATATACTTCCGAAAAGTGGGAATTCATTTCAATCGGGATACTGGCAACCTTTGTCCTTGTTCTTTTTCTTCTTTTCCATGGTCCGATGACCACAATCCTGACATCAGAAGGAGGTGTGCAACTGAATGTCTTTGCCCCGTCCGGTATTGTTCATATCGGAGATATGCTCATGGCGGCAACAGTCTCATTCTTCCTCATTTCCAACATTTTCAACATGTACTGGAAGATTGTTGGGAGGAACAGGGATCTAAGGATCCCGCCTGGACTCTATATTAAAGAGTTCAAATCCCTCATTTTTAATTTTGCTTCCCAGTGGAAATTCAATAAATGTGACGGCAAAAGCTACTGGTTCCTTCACTGGTTTCTCATGTCAGGATATGTTATCCTTTTTATTCTGATTGTCGGATTTCTTGGCTGGTTCCAAACGGATGAAATTCATCCGTGGTGGCATCCTCAGCGGCTCATCGGGTATTATGCAACGGCAGCACTTCTGATTGGGGTTGGGTATTTCTTCTATGGCAGGATTAAAAAAAGCAGAGAGCGGCTCAAACACTCCCATATTTCAGACTGGACCTTCCTGGTGATGCTGTTTCTGACTGCACTTACCGGAATACTGGTGCATTTCTTTCGGATTGGTGGTCTTCCAATGCTTACCTATTACATGTATGTGGCGCACCTGATGATACTGTTCCCGATGATCATGATTGAAGTGCCATTCTCCAAATGGTCACACCTGGCTTACAGGCCGGCAGCAATCTATTTTTCCAACATTAAAGAGGCTGCCCTGAAACAAAAACAAAACCATAAATAACCCATTGATTATGGAAGAGATAAGAATCGGTGTTTATATATGCTGGTGTGGTACCAACATTGCCAAAATGGTTGATGTTGAAACCATTGCCAAAGAGGTTGAAACACTGCCTCACGTAGTGATCGCCAAGAGTTATAAATACATGTGCTCCGATCCGGGTCAGGACATGATTTACCAGGACATCAAGGAAAACAAACTGAACCGGATTGTAGTGGCTGCCTGTTCACCCCGAATCCATGAACCAACTTTCCGAAAAGTCTGTATGAAGGCCGATATCAATCCCTATTTTTTTGAAATGGCCAACATCCGGGAACACGTTTCATGGGTTCATGATGATCCGGAAGCCGCTACCTTAAAAGCAAAAACACTGGTCCGATCAGCCATCCACCGTGTTGCCTTTCACGAATCACTCGATAAGCGAACGGTCGCCGTGGAACCCTCAACACTGGTTGTTGGCGGAGGAATATCCGGGATGAATGCTGCTCTCGAAATTGCAGATGCGGGAAGGGAAATATTCCTGGTGGAAAAAACCGACAGGCTCGGAGGCATTGTATCCCAGCTTGACCTGTCCTATCCGTTTATGACAAATGTCAGCGGGGTGATGGATCCCCTCCTCAAACGAGTACGGAAACATCCACACATCACCGTCTACCTGGAATCCGAAATAAAAGAAATTACCGGTTATGTCGGTAATTTTGAGACCATTATTTATTCTAAAAACCACGAAACAAAGGTGAAATTCGGGAATGTTATCGTTGCAACAGGATTAAAACCCTTTGACCCGGGCAATATAAAAGAGTACGGCTATACTAAATATCCCGATGTGATCACTTCGTTGGAATTCGAAAGAAGAATGAAACAGGATGGACAAATCACCACAGCGGAGGGAAAGGAACCCAAACATGTTGCCATAATTCACTGCGTTGGAAGCAGAAATGAGAAGTATCATGAATACTGCTCCTATACCTGTTGTATGACTGCGCTAAAATATGCCAATCAGATAAAATCAACCCTTCCCGATGCGAATGTCTATGAAATCTATTCCGATATGCGGGTCTTTGGAAAAGGATGTGAAGAGCTGTATGCAAAATCGTCAAGAAAAAATATCAAGTATTTTCTCTATAACCAGGAAAATGGGCTGCCTCAAATTGTAAACGGCAGCCGTTATAACGGTTGTGATATGTTGATTGAACTGGAAGAGAAAATGGTTGGCAAGAAAATCGGTATTCCGGTGGATCTGGTCATCCTGATGGTTGCTATGGAAGCACATGAAGATGCAAAGGAGATTGCACATGCTGCAGGAATAAGCCTCTGCAGCAATAATTTCTTTATTGAAAAACACCCTAAACTCGATCCGGTTTCGACCACCACTGACGGTGTCTTTATTGTCGGAAGTTGTCAGGGACCAAAAGATATACCCGAATCAGTAAGCCAGGCAAGGGCTGCCGCAGCCAGAATTCTTGCGAATATTTCCCTGGGATATGCTGAGGTTGAAACGACTACAGCCGTAGCCAATGAATTGCTCTGTTGTGGTTGCCAGACATGTGTCAAATCCTGTCCCTATTCAGCCATAAAATACGATCCGGATAAGAAAGCAGCTGTGGTAAACGAAGTTCTCTGTAAAGGCTGTGGAACTTGCGGAGCTGCATGCCCTACCGGTGCTATCAAGGCAAAACATTTTACCGACAAGCAAATCATGGCCCAGATCAAGGGCCTGCTCTTTCAAGGATAAGTGTATTAATCTTAAGTACACTGTATCATCAAACCTGACTAAACCGAGATAAATCATGACTGCTAATTTTCTCAACAAAAATGTTAAAAATCTATTAGTGAGCACATTAAGAAATCACCCTTCACCATCAACAGAATGGCACATAAATTGACTTTCTGAAAGTAAAACAGGTAAAAAGAATCAGTAAACATTTAATACATAGAGCCATGAACTACCAACCTTCCATATTAGTAATTGATGATGAAAAGTATGTTTGCACAAGCTGCGACAGACTTCTCTCTCAGGCCGGATACAAAGTGGATACGAATATCAATCCGGAGAAGGGATTTAACCAGGCACTGATGAATAATTATGATGCCATTGTACTTGATCTCAAACTGGGTGAAATAGACGGGATCGATCTGCTCGGTGATATTCGGGGGAAAAAGCCGGATGTGCCGGTTGTGATCATCACCGGTTATCCTACCCAGGAAAGCAGACAACAGTCTGAAAAACTGGGCGTTTCAGATTACATCCTGAAACCTTTTGAACCGGATGAATTTTTAGACTCGCTCAAAAGAGCCACATATAAAGCTTCCCTGGCATTGCACGAAGAGGTTGCCCCTGCTGAAGAAACGAAGGTTGAAACCCGTTACCGTTTTACTGATTCTTCGTGGGTTGAACAAATTTCCATGGAATCGGTTCGTATTGGCGGGCATTTGTCAAACCTGATGGATACCGGTGTAACATCGGTAAAACTGCCGGAGAAAGGCGATATGCTGTACCGGGGATTACCGCTCGCTGAGGTAACCTTGCACAATCAAACGAAACGAATCATTTCATCCCCCGTCAACGGGGAAATAACCGAAATTAATACCGGGTTATTGAACAATCCAGGTATCCTTGAAAAAAACATCAACTGGGAAAACTGGATAGCTGTTGTAAGGCCAGGCAGTGTGGAACAGGCTTTAGCCGAATGTGAAATTCGTAAGGTTTTGTTTTTGAGCAAGGATCCCGATAAAGAGAATGCTTTCACAAAGCAATTTAAGGATATGGGCTTTGTTACAAAGAAAGCAGATACCATTGAAGAAACAGTTGATATGCTTTCCAATGAGAACATCTCCGTTCTGGTGATGGATGCCGTTTCATTTCCGTATATGGGACCCGATTATGTTAAGAGAATAAATCAGGTATTTACGGATACAAAGATCATCATCTGTAACGAACCTTTCTCAGCAATTGAAAACCACTACAGGGAAAATAAAATCTTCTATTATGGAGTGAATCCAATTTCCAACAAGGAGATGGCTGATGTTCTTTATTGTGCGTTTTCCAGTGAAGAGAAAGCGGTAGTTTTCAAGACAGAGCAATTGAGTTTCCTTCCAAATTCAATCAGCAAAATAAGGGTGACAAACCGTTCCAGTAAGAAAGTTTCACTCTGTGCGTTTGATGATATTCTCCAGAATAACCAGGGTATCGGGTTCCTGCTGATTCAGGAATTGAGTAAAATGGCCCTACCGGTTGCCGTAAGCCACACAAGAACCCGGAGATCTCTTTCCGATGACCCGGAACTTCAGAAAATCACGGATGAGAAGCAGGAGAATGACCGCGTAATTATTCTCCAGACAAAGGATATGAAGAAGATCTCAGGGAGTCTGGAAAAAGAGGTTCAACCCTATGAGAACAGCAAAGGAGTCAATAACAGGATCATCACACTGTCAGTTCAGCATGCAGCTGACGCAGGGAAAGTCGTTCTGTTCGATAATAGCACCACCAGAGCACTTGTGCAGATACTGAAAGAAGAAATAGCCAAAGAGTAATAACAGCTCTGCAGCAGTGCACCATTGAAAACCCGGGGGGATCACACCCTGGGTTTTTTTATACAAAGCGATGCAGAAGGTTTTGAAGAATCCGATCCCGATAAACTACCTGTAATACAGGCTATAAACAAGGAATGAAAAGATAAGTGATGCGATGACTGCCAGTCATCGCATCACTCATTCATCGTATCACTAACGACTAATTCGTTAATGTTGCGTCAACCGAAATTTCCGTATCCAGCAGTTTTGATATCGGGCAGTTCTTTTCGGCATCAGAGACCAGCTCATCGAACTTCTCCTGTGATATTCCCGGAACATTGGCATTCAGGGTCAGATGAGAACGGGTGATAATCCCATTTTCCAGGGTAATTTCACATTTCGTTTCCAGTCTGTCGGCAGTGTATCCGGCACCATCAATGTTGAAGGAGAGTTTCATGGTAAAGCATCCGGCATGTGCTGCAGCAACCAGCTCCTCCGGGTTGGTCCCGATCCCCTCTTCGAACCTTGATGTAAATGAATACCGGGTCTTGTCCAATATTCTGCTCTGGGTGGTTAGATTACCGTTGCCCTCTTTTCCTGTACCCTGCCAGATAGCAGTTGCATTTCGTTTCATATCTTGTTTTCTTTTTGTTAGTTTACATTCTATAAAAATATTGGGTTCTTTACGGAAGCGCAATGTAGTAAATTAATTTTACAAGGATTCCTTGATCCTACTCATCAAGGCTGAACCAACGATCAGGGATGATCGTTGTACTCGTTACTTTAATAGCTTTTTCTTTCTCATCAATGCCTGTATTGTTCCGGTCAATGTTTGGATTTTATGTTAAATCATTTTCGCAGTTTGACCGGCTTTTCTATAATAAACTTTTTTCCT
>CAYZVJ010000078.1:0-2420 GCA_964481765.1 uncultured Rikenellaceae bacterium
TCTCCTGTTCCCTCCCTGATCTGCTGTCTGCAGCTTGTTCCCGAGGCAGATAATAGCGTTCCTTCCGGCTTTTTTCGTATTTCAGGGAAAAGAACCAATTCACCTACCTTCATGGAGAGATCATAATGTTCCTTTTCGAACCCGAAAGATCCTGCCATACCGCAACATCCTGAAGGTACTTCCGTAACCGAGTAGTTTTCAGGCAAGGATAACATCCTGAGGGTTGGGCCGGTTGATGCGATTGCTTTCTGCTGACAGTGTCCGTGGTAAAGGATCCGTTTTGTGTCAGTAGTAAACTGTTCCTTTGTAATATTACCCTTGTCCAGCTCAAGAGAAAGAAATTCTTCCAGCAGAAAGGAATGCTCGGCAATCCGGCAGGCTGCGGGTTTGAGGTCATTGCCAACCAGCTCCGGATATTCGTCTCTGAAGCTGAGTATTGCTGAAGGCTCAATGCCGATGAGCGGGGCGTTACCATGAACCAGATCCTTTAGCAATTCAACGTTCTTCCGTGCATTGGTTCTTGCAGTACGGAGTAATCCTTTTGAGATGAATGTCCTGCCACTGACCGTACTGTCAGGGCAATTTACACTATATCCCAGGCGGGTCAGTAGTTTAATTGCTTTTATCCCGATCGCTGTGTCATTGTAGTTGGTAAATTCATCGATGAAGAAGTGGACGGTCCCTTTCGCAGTATGATCCGGATTTAACGATTTCAACTGTTTTTTTGCCCATCGCTTCAATGTTGTTTTATAAAGTGTCGGAATTTGCCGTTTTTGGGCGAATCCAAGGACTTTTTTTACCGGGTTTGAGAATAGTCCGGTTTGAACCAAAAAGTTGAACAGGGAAGGGAAAACAGCACCCACGCAGTTGATTCGATGTATGTATGCAATGACTCTTGTCCGGAGAGGGATTCCATTCAAATCGTAGTATTTTTGGAGAAATTCCGCTTTCACCTTGGCAATATCGACATTGGATGGGCATTCCGATTTGCATCCTTTGCATGACAGGCAAAGATCAAGGATCTCGTATAGTGTTTTCGATTCAAACGGATTGCGGGCATGAGTAAGCATCTCCCGCAGGAGATTAGCCCTTGCCCGGGTTGATTTGTTCTCATCCCGGGATGCCATGTAACTTGGGCACATGGTACCTCCGATACGTTCACTTTTACGGCAATCTCCCGATCCGTTGCAACGTTCTACTGCCTGGAGCAATCCACCCGACTCAGAAAAATCAAAAATGGTCTCTATCGCTCTGGTTTTCTGTCCGGGTTCAAACCTGAGAGACGTGTTCATTTTTGGTGTATCGGTAATTTTTCCGGGATTAAAAATGGAAAGGGGGTCCCATGTTTTTTTAATCTCCTTCAGGAGATCATAGTTCCGCTCGCCAACTATAATGGGAATGAATTCTCCCCTCAGCCGGCCGTCGCCATGTTCCCCACTGAGTGAACCCCGGTATTTTTTAACCAGGTGTGCCATTTCCCACCCAATGGTATGAAACAACTCGATGTCTTTTGGATCTTTAAGGTTGAGGATGGGACGGATATGCAATTCACCGGACCCGATATGGGCATAATAAACGCACTCTTTCCCGTGCTTCGACAAGATCCCCCTGAGATCCTTCATGTAAGAAGGAAGCTCGTTTACTCCAACAGCAGTATCCTCGCAAAGAGAGACCGGTTTTGCATCGCCTTTCATGTTGGATAAAACACCCAGCCCGGCTTTTCGGAGGTCCCAGATCCGGGATATGTCATCACCAAAAACAATGGGGAAGTGGTAGCCATATCCCGCCTTTCTCATATCCCGTTCCAGTGCTGCTGAAATCTTCAGTATCTCTTCGCGGCTATCCCGCTGAAATTCAACAAAGAGAATGGCTGCCGGATCCCCTTTCAGGAAGAAACGGTTCTTTTTCTGCTGAATGTTATCCTTTGTCAGATCAAGGATGGTTTTATCAAGCATTTCTACAGCACCCGGATGGTAGTCCAGCGCAATGAGGTTGGCTTCGAATGCCTCTTCAAGTTTATTGAGATGGATACATACCAATCCGGTTTGCACGGGTGGCAGCGGAACAAGATTGAGTTTTATTTCGGTTGTAAAAGCCAGAGTTCCTTCAGAACCTGCCAGGAGTTTGCACATATTGAACGGTTCCCCGGAATCGGTAAAGGGTTCTGTTTCCAGCAATATGTCAATAGCATAACCTGTATTCCTTCTGTGGATGGATTTGTCGGGATACTCCTTCCGGATCTCTTTCTGGTTGATGGGATCACTCAATATCTCTCTGGTTTTCCGGTAAATCTGGTTTTCCAGGCCCTGCCCCTGACATTTAGTGTCAAACTCCTCTCTGGAGAGGGAAGTAAAAAGGGCATCTGAGCCGTCACTGAGAATGGCTTTTATCTCCAGTGTATGGTCACGGGTACTTCCGTA
>CAYZVJ010000078.1:2520-8125 GCA_964481765.1 uncultured Rikenellaceae bacterium
ACCACCTGTCCGGCAAGTGAAGTCCCTGCAGTCCTGGGAATAAGTGCTAAATTATGCTTTCGTGCAAAAGCGATAAGACGCCGGATGTCTTCTGCATGGGCAGGCCTTGCTACAGCAATGGGTTTTTCCCTGTATGCCGAAGCATCCGTAGCATAAATCAGCCGTGTGGTTTCATCATGGAAGAGATCCCCGGTCAGCTCAGTTGAAAGGAGATACATCTCACGGAATATGGTATCCTGATCGATCATCGCGTTTACTTGGATGCTAAATTTGCAATAAATTGCCGAATTGCCAAAACCCTGAACATTGGAATTAATCATTCATTCTCCGGATATGATCAGGGAAGACTGGCATTGTAAGGAGACTTGTTATTAAACACATTCATTCATTGACAATAATCAGTATATATTAATGAAAAAACGAGCATTTTTAAGTACTTTTGAAAAAAATTAGCAGATCATTATAAATTATTGATTACCAATGGAATTACTTGATCAAATCAAAGAAAATGCACGGCAGTTAAATAAGCGCATTGTATTGCCTGAGGCTTTTGATGAGAGGATGCTGAAAGCGGCCGATATCCTGGTCAGGGAGAAAATTGCCCGGATTTACCTGCTGGGGGACCCGGAAAAGATTCTTTCTGATGCATCCGCACTTGGATTGCGTTCCCTGTCCGGGGCAACGATTATTAATCCCCTGAATCATGCCAGTAAAGAGAAGTATGCTGACCTTATGGTTGAGTTGAGAAAGCACAAGGGAATGAATAAGGATGCAGCCCTTCAGTTGATTGAAGATCCACTCTATCTTGGTACCTTGATGATTAAGAATGGAGATGCCGATGGAGAGGTAGCCGGTGCAGCAAACGCTACCGGAGATGTATTACGTCCAGCTTTTCAATATGTAAAAACCATGCCGGGCATTTCGGTTGTTTCAGGAGCCTTTATCATGATCCTGAAAGATAAGGAGTTTGGTGAAAACGGTATGCTGATATTTGCTGATTGCGCAGTACATCCGGATCCCAACGAAAATGAGCTGGCCGAAATCGCTGTCGCAACGGCAAAAACCACCCGGGCAATTGCCGGATTTGAGCCAAGACTGGCCATGCTCAGTTTCAGCACCATGGGGAGCGCATCACACGATCTGGTTGAAAAAGTTACCAATGCCACCCGGATAGCCCGCGAGATGGATCCGGCACTGCAGATTGATGGAGAGCTGCAGGCTGATGCCGCGATCATAAAGGCAATCGGTGAAAAGAAAGCCCCTGGAAGCAAAATAGCAGGGAATGCCAACGTGCTGATTTTTCCCTCCCTGGATGCCGGAAACATCGCCTATAAGCTGGTCCAGAGATTGGCACATGCAGAAGCCATTGGCCCTATCCTCCAGGGATTGGCAGCTCCAATAAATGACCTCTCCAGGGGTTGTTCGGTAAGTGATATCGTGAATCTTGTTGCCATCACGGCTAACCAGGCAGGAGGGATGTAATACTCAGAAAAACAGTAAAATAAATAGAAAAAATGGCAGAGAGTCTAGAAGATTATGCGTTAAGCAAAAAAGAACCGAAGAAAGGAACACTGAAAAAAATTGGTGTGGTTGGCTGCGGTTCAATGGGACAGGAAATCGCCAGGGTCATCAGTCAACATGGAATTGAGGTACAGTTTATTGACATGACACCGGAGCGGGTGGAAGAGGTATTCGTGGAGATCAGCAAGGATCTCGATGAAGTGATCGGTAAATGGGGATTGACAAAAAGTGACAAAAGAGCCATCCTCTCAAGGATCAAAGGATCAACGGATTATAATGACATAAAAGATTGCAACCTGGTGATTGAAACCATCAACTCAAAAAAACCCGGTACCAGTATTGAGCTCAGAAAAGAGGTGTTCAAACGGGTGGAAGCCGTTGTTTCAAGGGATACGGTCATAACTTCCAATACATCTACCCTCAATATAACTGACCTTGCCTCTGCTCTTGAATACCCGGACCGGGCAGTGGGATTACATTTCCTTTCGCCAGCAGCTACTGTGAAGCTGGTGGAAGTTGTGAGGGGATTAAAAACCAGTGAAGAAGCCTATCAGTTTGTCATCCGGTTTGCCAAGATGATCGATAAGAAGGTTATCGAACTGGTTGAATCTCCAGGAAATATCAGTACGCGTCTCATTGTATCCCTGATCAATGAAGCGTGTGAAACCCTTATGGAAGGAGTAGCATCTACAACGTGCATCGACGAAACCATGAAGCAAGGCTTTGGATTACAGTTTGGCCCCCTGGAAATGGCGGATCGAATCGGCCTGGATAAAGTGATAAAATGGATGGATAACCTCTACAGTGAATTCGGCGAGTTTAAATTCAAACCCAATCCGATTTTAAAAAGACTATACCGTGCCGGCCATACCGGGAGAAAATCGGGTATGGGCTTTTATAAATATAAGGATGGAAAAGTGATCGGCGAAACGATCACCTATCCCGAGATCCAAGGATGAATTGTTTATTGAGAAATTAAAGGATATGAAAATAATTGTTTTAAACTGTGGCAGCTCTTCGATCAAATACCAGTTGTTCGACATGACTAAACAGGAAGTTCTTGCTAAAGGAGTGGTGGAAAAAGTTGGATTGCATGGTTCCTTTATTAAACATGAAAGGAACGATGGAGATCAGGTAACCCTCGAAGGTGAGATTATTGATCATCAACAGGGAATAGAATATATACTTGGCCTTTTGATAAGCAAAAAGCGGGGTTCTATCAAGGGATTTGAGGAGATTGATGCTGTCGGTCACCGGGTGGTTCATGGTGGTGAAAAATTCAATTCCAGTGTTCTGATTACCGATGAGGTGATCAGCAAAGTGGAAGAGTGCATTGATCTGGCACCACTCCATAATCCCCCGAACCTCAGAGGGATCTATGCCATGAAAGAGTACCTGCCCAACATACCCCAGGTCGGAGTGTTTGATACCGCCTTCCACCAGGGGATGCCACCACACGTATTCATGTATGCCATACCCTTCCCGCTGTATATCAAATACGGTATCCGGAGGTATGGATTTCACGGAACCAGTCACAGGTATGTGTCTCAGAGAGCCTGTGAACTCCTGAAAGTCAATATGTCAGATAAAAAGATCATCACCTGCCACCTGGGAAATGGTGCATCAATGGCAGCCATTAAGGATGGAAAATCGATGGATACATCCATGGGGTTAACACCCGTTGAAGGGTTGATCATGGGAACCAGGTCAGGCGACCTGGATCTGGGGGTGTTGACCTATATCATGAGAAAAGAGGAGATCGGCATTTCAACCGTCAATACACTGATCAACAAGCACAGTGGCATGCTGGGTGTTACCGGAGTTTCCTCCGATATGCGTGAGATTGAATTGGCTTCAACCGAAGGAAATAAACGGGCAATACTCGGCCTGGATATGTATAACTACCGGGTTAAGAAATACATCGGCGCTTACTCTGCCGCAATGGGAGGCCTCGATATCCTGATCTTTACCGGTGGAATAGGTGAGAACGCAAACAAGACAAGAAGCGAGATCTGCAAGGATATGAATTACCTGGGCCTGATGCTCGATGAAAAGAAAAATAATAACATTAAAGGAGTTGAAGAGGTGATCAGCTCTCAGAAATCCCGGGTTACCGTCATGGTGATCCCAACTAACGAGGAACTGGTTATCGCACAAGATACCCTCGAAATCGTGAAAAACCTCAAAGAGAACTAAACCCCGTAATGATTCGTTACACATCAATTGATCCAGGATGATACGTAAACTGAACCAGATGTTTGACTTCCTGAAGAACCAGGATTTAAAACGTGTTGTTGTAGCTTATGCAAACGATACCCATACCATCGAAGCGGTACATGAAGCCGTAAAACTCCATTTGATCAGGGCTATTCTGGTCGGTGATGCTGAAATGATTAAGGGAGCCTGTGAGAACCTTCGGGTTGATCCGGCTGATTTTCAAATTGTGCATGAGCCGGACGAAATGATCGCCACAAAAACAGCCGTTTCCCTCATTAATAAAGGAGAAGGGGATCTGATCATGAAAGGCCTGGTCAGTACGGATAAATACATGAGGGCATTGCTGGATAAAGAGGATGGACTGATGGAACAGGGAGCCATCCTCAGCCATGTCTCAATCATTGAATCGGAAAATTATCACAAGTTGCTGATCGTTGGTGATGTGGCAATTATTCCAAATCCGGAATTGATGGAGAAAGTCGCTATCGTTAACTACCTGATTGAGACAGCCCGGGTACTTGGAATAGAACAACCTAAAGTTGCACTCCTGGCTGCAACAGAACAGGTGTTGCCTAAAATGACCGCCTGTGTGGATGCAGCATTACTGGCAAAAATGGCTGAACGGGGACATTTCAAAGGAGCACTGGTTGATGGACCACTTGCACTGGACGTGATTATCGACAAGCAATCTGCGAAAATAAAAAACCTGCAATCTCCGGTAGCCGGCGATGCAGACTGCATTCTTTTTCCGAATATTGAATCAGGGAATGTGTTTTATAAATTTCATACAAAGTTATCCGGAGGAGAAATCGCCGCCGTGGTCGTTGGCGCAAAAGTTCCAGCTATACTCTCTTCCAGGGGAGATAGCGTAAAAACCAAACTCTACTCCATTGCACTGGGAGCATTGCTGGCATGAATGGTATAGAAGCTTGATTATTCCCGACGAATACATAGAACCCCAGCAAGCATCATCTGTTTAACTGAATGATATGGAAATTCACAGGATACTGGTTATAAATCCGGGATCAACCTCAACCAAGATCGGGGTTTTCCGGAATGAAAAATCCAGGTTCCTGAAATCCATTGTCCATTCCGCTGAGGATCTGAAAGCCTTTCAGAAAATCTCCGAGCAATATAACTACAGAAAGAAAATCATTCTGGATGAACTGCGTAAAGCAGAGGTCAAACTGAATGAGATTTCTGCTGTGATTGGCAGGGGAGGGCTGGTAAAACCCATTGAATCCGGTGTCTATGAGATCAATGAACGATTGAAAGAAGACCTGAAACTGGGGGTGCTGGGTGAACATGCCAGCAACCTGGGTGGATTGATTGCAGATGAGATTGCTAAAACCTTGCCGGCAGCCCGTGCATTCATTGCAGATCCTGTAGTGGTTGATGAATTGCAGCCGATCGCAAGAGTCTCCGGCCACCCCAAATTCGAACGGATCTCCATCTTTCACGCATTGAACCACAAAGCAGTAGCAAAAGCATATGCTAAATTCCTGGAAAAAGAGTATGAAGATTTAAACCTTATTGTGGCTCATATGGGGGGAGGAATAACGGTTGCAGCTCACCGGAATGGTAGAGTAATCGATGTCAACCAGGGCTTGGATGGAGAGGGCCCTTTCTCACCTGAACGCAGCGGAACACTGCCGGTTGGAGCCCTGGCAACATTATGCTTCAGCGGGGAATATTCACTGGATGACGTGAAAAAAATGATCACAGGAAACGGCGGTTATGTCGCTTACCTCGGAACCAATGATGCCTATGCCGTTGAAATCATGGCTGAAAAGGGCAACAAGAAAGCACAATTGATCCAGGAGGCTATGGCATACCAGGTTGGAAAAGAGATCGGGGCAATGAGTGC
>CAYZVJ010000078.1:8225-15706 GCA_964481765.1 uncultured Rikenellaceae bacterium
GGAAATGCTTCGGATAACATCTCTGTTTGCACTGCCCCAAAAGCGAGACAGTTGAAAAAAATGGACGTTTCCTTGAATTCTTCAGCCAGGCACTCGGTTAGGGTGGCAATGGCTGATTTACATGCGCTGTAATAAGCCATTCCGCTGAATTTAACACTGCCCTGTACTCCACCCATGCTACTTATATTGACTACATGACTGGGCCCTTTTTTTCCCATATAGGGAATCAGCTTTCTGATGAGTTCTGCAGCAGCAGCAAAATTGACCGAAAGCATTTGTTCCGCGTCCTTTGGTAGCGTCTCTTTAAAAGAGGATTTTTTCAGGTACCCTGCATTGTTGATCAGGATATCAACGTGATCAAATTGTGGCAGGATAGTGCTTCTGACAAAGTCATCATCAGAAGATAACCGGGTAAGATCATAGGCTGCAGGGAAAAGGCCTGCCGATGGATTCGTTGCCGCGCACTCCTCTTTCAATTCGCCCAGCCGCTCCCTGTTTCTGGAGATTGCCAGGATATGAGCGTTCTTTTCCAATGCAAATAACCTTGCCGTTTCTCTGCCAATTCCTCTGCTGGCTCCCGTAACGATGACATTCATATTGGTGCAGTTTTTGCGGGGATACATTTGGGAAAAATACCTATCTTCCCACCCGGATGCTAAAGATACAAATCTTTATCAGATATCCGGAAGACAAGAGAGGATTACCCTGTTTCGTTAAGTTAATTATTGATCATGAGCAAAAAAATAACGGCATGCTGCCTGCTGTTTCTTTTCATTGTGTCATTTGCCGTTGCACAGTATGAAAAAGAGGAATTCCAGCAGTTCAGCTGGCAGGAGCGGTTCTTTTACGGTGGAAGTTTTGGCCTGATGTTCGGAACCATTACCGATATCGAGGTTTCTCCCATCGTCGGTTACAGGCTTACCCGCAACCTCTCACTGGCGATCGGGCCAAAATACAGGTATTACAGGGACTCCAGGGTATATTCCGCCTCCGCAGGTAATTACACGCTCGAAGGCCATATTTACGGGGGAAGAAGCTACCTGCAGTTTCATATACTCGGTGATATCAACGATTTCATACCGATCGGGTTGCACGCCGGTATCTTCCTGCATACAGAATACGAAGCGTTAAGTCTTGAGTATGAAGATTTTAATCCCTTTGAACAGACCAGTGGGCGCTATACACTCCATTCGTTTTTTGTTGGAGGCGGCTTGAGATTCCCGGCTGGACGGAGAGCGGCCCTTAATCTTATGGTCCTGTGGAACCTGAATGAAACATCCGATTCACCCTACACCAGTCCTGTTTTTCGATTCGGATTTACCTTTTGATGCCCCTGATTCCCTGAAATTCTAAGCTCCGTGAAAAAAAAAAAGCCCGAATGGGCTTTTCATCAATTCGGTTAAATTTTACCCCTTTACTTTTCAACAATAGTAACCTCAGATGCTTGAGGACCCCGGTCAGTTTCTACTATTTCAAATGTTACTTCCTGACCTTTAAGTAGCCTTTTGAAACCTTCGGTTTTGATTCCGGAATAATGAACGAATACATCATTTCCGTCTTCCGTTTGAATGAAACCATATCCCTTGGAGGAATCAAACCACTTGACGATACCTTTCATTTCATGAAAATTTATGGATATTTTGATTCTTCTTATACAAATATCAACAAATTATTAAGCATTTAAAAATAAATCCGGGGTTTTTTACTCCCATTACTGGTTAATATAGTGTCACTTTGAAAGAAATTTATCCGGTTTTTCGAAGGAAAATCAAGGTCGGTTATGGAAAGTGAAAAATATCCCTTTTATTTGTACAAAGAAACAATGGTAATACCTGCAGTACAGGTAATCCTTTTTTTATAATCTATAATCATTTGATATTATGTTGGTTAAAAAAGATAAAGTGGTATCCGTCTTGTATGAATTGAGGGAAAATAACAGCCAGGGGGCCGTTCTGGAAACAGTGGGAGCAGACAAGCCGCTGACCTTTCTCTTTGGTGCCGGTAATTTGCTGGCAAAATTCGAAGAAAACCTGAATGGATTAAAACCGGGTGAAAAATTCCAGTTTGTACTGAAGCCCAAAGAGGCATATGGAGAAATAGATAAAAGTGCAATTGTAGATATCCCCAAATCGATTTTTGTTAAAGATGGTACACTGGATGAGGAATTGCTCGCAATAGGAAATCAAATACCGATGCGTGATAAAAATGGAAACCATTTTACTGGCATTGTGCAGGAAGTTGCAGAAGAGTCGGTTAAAATGGATTTTAACCACCCCCTGGCAGGTGCCAACCTGTTCTTTTCGGGAGAAGTGGTTGAAATTCGGGAAGCCAGTGAGGATGAACTGAAACACCAGCATGCACACAATCCGGATGCGTGCAGGGGCTGTAAACAGGACGATTGCAGCCACCAGGGGTAGCAATCCTTAAACAACAAGATCTACGCTCCTGTTGAACCGTTGAAATCATTCAGGTTACATTCAACGCTTCCCCTTCTGACCGTGCTATGACAACCGCCCCGGTTGTATCGCTCCATACGTTTGTGGCTGTTCGAAACATGTCAAGTATCCGGTCAACGGCAACGATTAAACCCACTCCTTCCAGTGGCAAACCAATGGCTGATAAAATGATGGAAATCATGAATAATCCGGCCATTGGGACTGCTGCTGCCCCGATTGATGCGATCAAAGCGGTTATTACAACAATCGCCTGTTGCCCAAATCCGAGATCCAGGCCATAAGCCTGGGCTATGAAAAAAACAGCAACACATTCATAGAGTGCCGTACCATCCATGTTAATGGTTGCACCCAGGGGCAAGGTAAAACTGGAAATTTTATTTGAAACACCATCTTCGTACTCGACAGCTTCCAGTGTGAGTGGGAGGGTGGCCAGGGCAGAAGAGGTTGAAAATGCAGTTAACAGAGGCGTGGTTACTGCCCTGAAATGCTTCAGCGGTTTGATCCCACCTACGAATATCTGTATCGCTGGCAGGGTTATTAATGCATGGATGAGTAGCCCTGAGAACACGGTAATCATGTATAACCCCAAACGGCTGCCCAGCTCCAGAAGAGCCGAAATACCACCTCCCTGCTCCAGGAGAATGTTCGATACATTCCCGGTAATAATGCCAAAAACCCCAAAAGGAGTAAACCGTATGATCAACAGGGTGATTTTCATGATTACCTGAAACCCCGCCTGGAAGAAATCCACCAGAACAGCCGCTCTTTCCTGTTTGATCCGGGTAATGAAAAAACCGAAAAGGAGGGCAAAAAAGATCACGGAAAGCATCCTGCCTTCAGAAAACGCTTCGAATACGTTCGTTGGGATAATCTCGATCAGTGTCTCACCAAACGATTTCGATTCGGTGGAAAATCCTTCAACCTGTTGCGAAAAGCCAAGGTCGGCTCCACTCCCGGGACTGATCAAATTAACCAGGACCAGACCTGTAAGTATGGCTAGAATACTGGTGGAGATATAATAGAACAGGGTTTTTATTCCAAGCCTTCCAAGATTCTTTCCCGATCCGATCTGGGTTATGCCGGAAATGATGGAGGTTAGAATCAATGGGATGATGACCATCTGTAAAGCACGAAGGAATAGTGTTCCCAGCCATCCCACCCAGGAAGCATATTCGGTTAGATAAAGACCATAAAGAATCCCCAGAAACAGGGCAATTAATATCTGCCAGTGAAGCTTGATGCGAAGTAATTTAATCATCATACGAAATAATCATTACGGGTGTCCGGTGATGACAGTAAAAATAATAATTTTATCTGGAGCATAAAATAGATTGATAATCAATCTATTAAATATTATTCAGGTGCTGTCTTTCTCCTTTAAACGCTTGTTGAACCCTCGCTTTTGTAACAACATGAATACCCCGGCAGGGTAATGCAGGGAGTGGTTAAAAAACATGTAAAATAGAAAGGTTCATATCAATTATTTTCGTTTTTTTTTACCATTTTTGGCGTTTAATCCTTAATTCTTGTTGTATTATGTGGAAGAAACTACCCCTTATCTGGAAAATATTGATCGGAATGGTAATTGGAATCGGATGGGGTATGCTTGCTGTAACCATTGGGTTGGAGAAATTCACCATCAATTGGATTAAGCCCTGGGGAACAATCTTTATTAACCTGTTGAAATTGATCGCAGTACCACTGATTTTTGTCTCCCTGGTCAATGGAATATCGAGCCTCTCCGATATTTCGAAATTATCCAGAATCGGACTGAAAACCATTACAATCTACCTGGTGACTACTGTTTTTGCAGTCTTTGTCGGGTTAACGCTGGTCAACCTGATTAAACCGGGCAATACCTTCAGCGAAGAGAAAAGAATAGCCTTTAATGAACAGTTTCAGAATGATGTGAATGAGAAAGAATTATTGGCTGAGGAACGAAAGGGAGAATCACCATTACAGTACGTGGTTGATATAGTTCCGGATAACATCGTCAGCGCTGCTTCTGACAACGGCAGGATGTTGCAGGTAATATTCTTTGCGATCATTTTCGGAATAGGTCTTGTTCTTGTTCCCTTTAAGAAAGTTGAAGTGGTGAAAGGCTTTTTTAACGGACTTAACGACGTGATCATGAAAATTGTCGATATTATCATGATCGTTGCCCCTTATGGTGTTCTTGCCCTGATGGCAGCACTGGTTGTGGATTTTTCAGGTGATATTGACCTCTTTCTTGCCCTCGGGCTCTATTCCATTACCGTTGTCATCGGATTATTTTTTATGATTCTCTTTTTCTACCCGACCATCATTTCACTCCTTACAAAAATCCGGTATTTTGAGTTCCTCCGGGGGATCCTTCCGGCACAATTGGTTGCTTTCTCAACCAGTTCAAGCGCAGCCACCCTGCCGGTTACCAAAGAACAGGTTGAAAACGAATTGGGAGTATCACAGAAGATCTCCGGGTTTGTCCTGCCCATCGGAGTGACCATCAACATGGATGGAACAAGCTGTTATCAAGCCATTGCAGCTGTTTTTATCGCTCAGGTTTTTGGTATACCCCTTGATGTGGGCGACCAGCTTACCATTGTTCTTATGGCTACACTCGCTTCTATCGGTGCTCCGGGAATTCCAAGTGGAAGTATTGTTATGCTGGTTGCTGTTTTGTCTGCAGTCGGTCTGCCTGCCGCCGGTCTTGCATTGATACTGGGAATTGACCGCCCGCTCGATATGCTTCGTACTGTCGTAAATATCACCGGCGATTCAACCGTTTCCACACTGGTTGCTAAAACAGAAGGTGAACTAACCTATCCACCGGTAAGGCAAAATAACAATGCGAATGGAGACGCAATGGTTTCCAGCTGAATCGTGAAGAATGGGTCATACTGGCAGATCTCCTGCCTCTTTCCTGGTTTAACCCCTCCCTTTTACACTTCCCGGATAATCCATCCTTAGTCTGGTTGATACAGAAGAGTCCGGAAAAAGCCGGATTTTCATCAACAGACCAACCCGTTGTTTTTTTATCTGTATATGACTTTTGTTCATTTTATATATATTTGTATAAAATATGACTAATAGTCATTTACCAAAAACTCATATTATGGGAATTGCAGAAAGAAAAGAACGGGAAAAAGAACAACGGCGACAGGCGATAATCGCTGCAGCTGAACAGGTATTTTTCTCCAGGGGATTTGACGAGTCCACCATGGATGATGTGGCTGTTCAGGCAGAATTGAGCAAAGGCACACTCTATCTTTACTTCAACAGCAAGATTGAGCTTCACTGGGAAATCATGAAAAAGGGGATGGCGATCTTATCTGAGATGATTTTGAAGTCCATTTCCACTGATGCTAACGCTCTTGATAATCTGAGGAAGATGGGAGAGGTTTTTTACCGTTTTTCTTCCGAAGAGCCAATGTATTTCAACTCCATGATGTTCTTTGAGGGCAAAGATCTTGAGCTGCTCCATTTTGAGCAGAAAGAGCTGGATAGTAGTTTTCAGACTTCCCCGATCAAGATCCTTTATGAGGTCATTGAATCGGGCATCATTGATGGTTCAGTCCGCAACGACTTTTCGGTACCGGCCATGGCGAATACCCTCTGGGCGCAAACCCTGGGCGTTCTTCAGGTGATCAGGAACAAAAAGGAGGTATTCGAATTGTTTCAACTCTCCGGACAGGAAGTGATCCAGTGTCATTATGAGCTGGTGTTGAATGGAGTAAAGGGTAAAACCACAGGATCATGAAAACACGAACACTCATTTGTTGTTTAGGGATACTGGTCTCATCACCGCTGTTTGCACAGCTCGACACCTTGAACTACTACCTTAAGACAGGCCTTGAAAACAACCTTGCACTGAAGCAGAAGCAGGCTTCCTTTGAAAAGAGCATGTTAGCGGTTAAAGAGGCCCGTCGGATGTTTTACCCGGGGATCTCTTTCAACGCACGATACTCCATTGCAGACGGAGGCAGGGTGATCGAGTTTCCGGTTGGAGATCTTATGAATCCGGTCTATTCGACACTGAATGCCCTGACCATGTCTGACCTTTTCCCTCAGATTGAAAACCAGGAGTTTACATTCCTTCGCTCCAGGGAGCACGAAACAAAGGTACAACTGGTACAACCCATTTTTAATACCGGCCTTCATTATAACTATAAGATAAGGAGTGAATTGCTGCAAGTCAGTCGGGTTGATGTTGACCGGTATAAACGGTACCTGGTGGCAGAGATAAAAAAGGCCTATTTTAATTATTTGCAGACCCTCAGGATGGAGGAGCTGGTACATGAGACCCGTGAACTCCTGGAGGAGAACCTGCGTGTGAGCAATAAATTATTTGAGAATCATAAAGTTACATCAGATGTTGTGTACAGGTCACAGGCAGAAATAAGCAACATAGACCAGTTCATTGCGGAGGTTGAAAAAAACAGAAAGGTAGCCCGGTCTTATTTGAACTTCTTACTGAACAGGCCCCTTGAAACACCCCTTTACGATCCTCAGGAAGCGCAGGATACAGTGATCATATCCGACCTGGAGCATGCTAAAGATCATGCAATCCACTGGAGAGAAGAACTGGACCTGCTGGATCACTACCTGGATGCTTCGGCATACAATCTGAAAATCATTCGATCCCAAAACCATCCCATGCTCCTGGCTGCTGTGGATTATGGATTTCAAGGGGAAAAGTACCGGTTTACGGCAGAAGATGATTTTGTGATCGCTTCATTTGTCCTGAGGTGGGATATCTTCTCGGGTTTTCAAAACCGGGCGCGGATTAAACAGGCTGTGGTTGAGACAGAGCTGTTAAAACAACAAAAAGAGGAAGTGGAACAACAGATCAGATTGGAAGTGACACAAGCCTATTACGACCTGAAAGCTGCCGTTCAATCCGTCCGGTCCGCTGAAATGGAATGCATTCATGCACAGAAAGCATTCAGGCTGGTAGACCGGAAATACGGGGAGGGCATGGCTTCCCTGATCGAATATATGGATGCCAGGACAGCCATGACCAAAGCGGAAACAAACCGGATCATT
>CAYZVJ010000079.1:0-10778 GCA_964481765.1 uncultured Rikenellaceae bacterium
GTTCAACCGATACAAAGAATGTGTCCAGGTCAATGTGGATGATGCTCCTGTGTGTATTGGTCATCTTCTGTAAAAAAAAGTCCGAAAATTTTTGATAATCAAAAAAATAGAGTATATTTGATTAGTTTTTAATCATAAATATGATTATAATATAATCATTTTGATTAAATGATGCAACGGTTTTTATGGAAAATTTTAGTATATACATAAAACAAGCATACCATGTACTTCAGTTCAAACATCAAGTTTCTCAGAAAACGCAGGGGCAGAACCCAGGATGAGGTTGCCCATGCCCTCAACATGAAACGATCAACCCTGAGCGGTTACGAAAATGAAGTTGCCTACCCCAGTCTTTTTGTTTTGGAAGCCTTTTCAAGCTACTTCAACATTTCGATCGATACCCTGGTAAAAGTCAGCCTGAAAGAGCTATCCCAATTCCAGATCTCTCAACTTGAAAAAGGATTCGATGTCTATATCAAAGGCAGTAAATTACGGGTGCTTGCTACGACGGTGGATCAGGAAAACGAAGAAAACATTGAACTGGTTTCGGAAAAGGCAAAAGCAGGCTATAAGAATGGTTTTGCCGATCCCGAATTCATCAGGGAGCTACCGACTTTTCAACTACCTTTTCTCTCGAAAAGCAAAAAATACAGAACTTTTCAGCTAAAAGGCGATTCAATGCTGCCTATACCGAACGGTTCCTGGATAACCGGAGAGTATCTCCAGGATTGGAATAACCTGGTTTCCGGACAGGCATATGTGGTTTTTACCCTGGATGATGGAATTGTTTTCAAAATTGTTGAGAACCGGTTAAAGGAGGAGCAGAAACTGGTCCTCTACTCACTGAATCCGGTCTATGAACCCTACGATGTACCCATTACAGAGATCAAGGAGGTTTGGAAGTTCATTAATTTCATAAGCGCAGAATTACCGGATCCGGTACTGCCCGAGGATCATCTCCTTTCCATGGTAGCAAAACTGAAAAAAGATGTAGATCGGCTGAGTTCGCAAATGAGCTGACAAGGGATTACGAAAATCGTTGGATCTGGATCAATATTCTTTTTTATCCCGCTAAATTTGTCTATTTTCAATGCGTCTTGTCAGGTCCTATTCCTCCACATCCGGCTGGTAAATGCTCACTCTGACAGGGATAAATAATTTAACTCCTACCAAATCTTTCGCATAGCATGGAGCCAATAAACATTCTCTATCTGGAAGACAATCCCCTGGATGTCAAAATGCTCGAAAGCAAGCTTGCGGGTGATGGGGTGGAATTCCGCATTCACAGCAGCTCGAACGAAAAGCAGTTTAAGCAAAAGCTTCAGGAGGAGCATTATGATATCATTATTTCCGACTATTATCTTCCACCCTATGATGGGTTCAAAGCACTCGATTATGTTCAGGAGAGATGCCCGCTAACTCCCTTTATTCTAATTTCAGGTGTTGCCGGAGAAGAACTTGCCGTAGAAGCCATCAAACGCGGGGCATCGGATTACATCCTGAAAGAAAATTTATACCGGCTCCCCTCCGCTATTCATAAAGCCATCCTGTTGTTTAAGGAAAAAGAACTTAAGCAAAAAGCCGAAGACCTCAGGACAAAATATGATTTCATCATCAACACTTCACGGTCTCTCATGTCATTGATTGACAGAAATTATACGTATGAAGCAATTAATAATGCATTTGCTGCAGCGCACAACCTGATTAAAGAAGAGATCATCGGGAAATCCCTTTCGGAAATATGGGGGAACCAGAGTTTTAAAAAAAGCATCAAACCAAATCTTGATAAGGCATTTGCTGACAACGAGGTCCGTTACCAGGCATGGTTTGAAACGCCCAGGCATGGCAGGCGATTCTTTGAAGTTACCTTTTATCCCTACAAGGACGTGAAAGGCAGGATTTCCCATACAGTCGTCGATACGTTTGATATTACAGACCGGAATGTTACAGAGGAAGAGATAAGACAGCACGCATCAGATCTTGCGCTGATCAATGACCTGAATGAAGCGGTGAACCGCGGCGAAACACAGGAAAGCATCCTCAATATCCTGTGGAATCGCACCGAACAGATGTTTGACAGTATTGGTGCCGGAATTTACCTCCTTTCAGAAGATCAGAATGAATTGGTTCTTCAAATTAACCGCAACGCGAAAAAAAGCATCCGCAGGATTGAAAAACTGGTGGGACATACGATCCCGTTAATCACGATTCCATCCTCTGGTAAAAGCAGTTATTGGAATACCTTAAAAACCTGTAAACCTTATTATACCGAGGATAAAAATGATATAGCGAAATTAATGGAGGAACACAACTTTCCCTTCAAGTATGAGACATTGATCCCGAATGCAATACGGCTTCTCAATCTCTCTTCTATGCTTAATATACCTCTATTCTCAGGCGATAAACCCCTGGGTATCTTTTCCACTGCCAGAAAAGGGACATTCAGCAAGCAGGAAATTGACCGCCTGATTGCCTTCTCAACCCAGGTCACTTCCATCCTGGAAAGAATATCGATTGAAGAAAAAAACAGACAACATGCAGAGGACCAGGGACTCATAAATGAAATAAACAGGGCTGCCAACGAAGGGAAAGACCTTATTCATATTCTGGCGATCCTCTCTGAATCCACAAGAAGGATGTTTTCCGGCTATGGTGCCACCATCTATCTCGTTTCAGATGATCAGAAATATCTCCTGCCAACCCGATTTTCACTCCCTGAAGGAGTAATTACTACCATTGAGAAATTGCTCGGATTCAAGATCACTGATGTGAAAGCTAAATTGAATCCTGAAAGCAGATTCAAAGCAGATATTTTATCTGGAAAGCCTGTACTCTATGATTCCAAAACAGAGATGAAGGAATTGATAAAGGAGTTTGCAGAAACAAAGATGCAGTTAAAACTGGTAAATCAGGTTTTCAAAATATTGAATTTGAAACATTTGTTAAACATTCCCCTGATATCAGAAGAGGTACCTGTAGGGATATTGAATATCTCGAAAACAGAGCCGTTTTCCCAAAATGATATCAGGCGGTTAGAATATATCGGATCACAGATAACATCTGTAATATTGAGGAAAAAAGCCGAAGAAGATTTTATCGAAAGTGAACATAAATTTAAAGCGCTTTTTGAATCGGCAAATGATGCCATCTTCCTGATGGATGATAATCACTTCATCGACTGTAATAATCCCACCCTTGATATGTTCGGCTGTTCCAGAGAGGAGATCGTTGGCAAAACACCGGTCATGTTTTCCCCTGAATTCCAGTTGGATGGAAGGCCTTCAGCGGAGTCTGCACAGGAAAAAATCAGGAAAGCAAGCATGGGTGAAAATATGCGTTTCGAATGGATCCACAAGAAACTAAACGGAACAACCTTCCTCGCCGAAGTCAGTCTGAACCAGCTTGAGCTCAAAGGGGTAAAATACCTCCAGGCCATCGTGCGTGATATCAGCAAACGAAAAAAAGCAGAAGAGGAAATCATTCAGAAAGAGAAAAGTCTGAGAGAAGCACAACGCATTGCATCCGTTGGGAGCTGGGAATGGGATATGAAAAGGAATGAGATCAACTGGTCGGATCAAACCTACCAAATTTTGGGATTGGAACCTGGACTTACCGAGCCAAACCTTGAGGCTTTTCTGAACTTAGTACATACTGATGACCGGGAAATGGTTCAAAAAACCATTCGATCTTCTATTGACAAGAAACAACCCGTTGATTTTTTTCATCGGATTACTAAACCCGACGGAGAAGAACGAAGCGTGCATTCAAGGGTAGAAATGGTCTGTGATCCTCAGAATAACCCAGTCAAGTTCATCGGGACTATTCATGATATCACCGACCTTAGCAGAGCAGAGAAAGCGCTGCAGGAAAGCGAAGAGAAATTCAGGGCAATATTTGAAAAAGGACTGTTTGCAGTTGTATTGTCAACCATCGATGGAAAATTAATTCAGACAAATCAGGCAGCACAGGAACTGTTTGGCTATACAGCTGAGGAACTGTTCGACAAGCATTTTACACACCTCACCCATCCGGATGACCAGGCTGAAAGTAAATCATACTATAACCGGTTAATTCAGGGAAAAATACAGCACTTCGTACTTGAAAAAAACTACATAAAGAAAAACGGGGATGTAATTTGCTGTCATATCGGTGTCTCTCCCATTAGAAATGATGAGGGGGAAATTATCAACACCATTGGAATGATTACCGACATCACGGAACAAAAGCGGGCCGAGCAACAGATAAAACAGCGAACAGAGGAGCTATCCCTGATCAATACGATGAATGCAATGGTGAATATTGGGAAGAATGTTAATCAGATCTTTCAATATTTTGCCAACGCGATATTGCGTCTTTACGCCTGCCACATTACCGGATTTGCTATGCTGACGGAAGATGGAAAATCACTTTCATTAGAGCATCTATCCATGTCGTCTGATGTGCTTAAAATCCTTGAAAAAAGGGTTCATAAAGGGATACGAAAACACTTTGTCAAACCACCCTCAAATGGACTGTTAATGCAGTGTATCAATGGCAAAAAGCCCCAGCTTCTGGGAACAAAGGAAGAGATACATGCATTCATCACTGAATTTGCAACCAAAGCATCTACGCTGAGAATCATTCCTGATATTGTTAAGTTACTGAATATGAAATTTGTGTGTAATTTTCCCCTCTATTCAGGCAATGAACGGTTGGGAATGATTATAACCATAAGTGCTGAGAATTACAAGGATCATGACATCGAAAGGATGAGCAATCTGATTGAACAGATGGTAAGCATTATTATCAGGAAGAAGGTGGAGGAGGAGAGGACAAAACTCAGCACGGTAGTGGAACAAATGGCGGAAACCGTTATCATTACAGATACAGAAGGGAACCTGTTATATGCCAATCCTGCATTTGAAAAAATATCTGGCTATTCACGGGAAGAGGTATTGAATCAGAAGTTGAATATTTTAAAAAGTGGAGAACATCGGAATGAGTTCTATGAAAAGTTATGGAACACCATTGAACAGGGAAAAGTATGGAAAGGAAAAATGCTGAACAAACGAAAGAACGGGACCCTGTATGAAGAGAGAGCAACCATCTCCCCAATTACCAGTGAAGAGGGGAAAATAGTCTATTATGTTGCTGTAAAGCAGGATATAACAAGGGAGTCACAGCTGGAAAACCAGCTTATTCAATCACAAAAACTGGAAACCGTTGGAACGCTTGCCAGGGGCATTGCACATGATTTTAATAACATATTGGGGACAATCCTTGGCTACAATGATATGGCCATGGAAGAGACGTCTTCAAGCGAAAAAATCCACAGTTACCTGACAAGAATGAGAAGGGCTTCGATGCGTGCAAAAGACCTGGTAAACCAGATTCTTACCTTCAGCCGGGATTTCAAACCCGAGCCCAAACCCGTTAAGATTCATAACCTGATCAGGGATTCCCTTACCCTGTTCAATCCCACGGCAAGCGAAAACATCAAAATCGAAACGAATATCGATAAAGACTTCCCATCAATACATGCGGATCCTTCACAGATTCAACAGGTTATCCTGAATCTGCTGACCAATGCAAACCAGGCAATGCAGGATAAAGGGGGCATACTAACCATTACTGCTGATACAATTCGTGTTGATAAACTCCTGGCTGAAAAAACCCCGGATCTCACTGAAGGAGAGTATGTCCGGGTATCCGTTTCGGATACGGGAGCAGGGATGGATGCAGAGACACTGACTAAAATATTCGAGCCCTTCTTCAGTACCAAACCGGTGGGAATAGGTACAGGTCTCGGACTCTCTGTGGTTCATGGAATAATTAAGAACCATAATGGTGTGATCACGGTTCAATCCAAAAAAAATAAGGGAACAACATTTACGGTATACCTGCCTGTTTAACAGGCAAAACAATTCGTTCATACCAATCGGAAATGATGCGCTATTTTATGATAAAACGGATACTATACAATCAAAAACAATGCATGATATGGCAAAAATATTGATCATTGACGATGATAACCAGTTCAGGGAGATGCTTCACGAGATGGTGAAAAGAGAAGGTTATATCGTGTTTAGTGCCCTTGATGGTGCAGAAGGAATGAAAATTTTCAAACAGGAAAAGCCAGACCTTGTCATTACCGATATTATCATGCCGGAAAAAGAGGGACTCGAAACGATTCTTGAATTGAAAAAAAATGTACCGGAGGTGAAAATAATCGCCATATCGGGTGGCGGACGTTCTCATCCCGGTGACTACCTCCGGACAGCGAAATATTTTGGGGCAGACAAGACACTGGCAAAACCATTCTCTAAAAGTGAACTGCTCAATTCCATTGTCGAGGTGTTGAACTCATGAACACTCATGCTTCAGCACCTCATAAAACTATCCTGTGCCAGTGAAAGGAGTAAGCAACTCCGAAACATAATCGGCAATACTTAGACAGGCAGTCAGTCCGGGTGACTCAATGCCAATGAGATTAACCAGTCCCGGAAGGTTTCTGTCTGACTCTTCCCTGATCAGGAAATCCTTTACCGGATCTCCGGGTTTTTGAAATTTAGGCCTTATCCCGGCCTGATCGGGCAACAGATCCTGTTCCTCAAGAAACGGGAGGAATTTCCGGGCAACGCGATAAAAATCGCTGGCATGCCCAGGATCAACAGTATAATCTGCCTCACCCTTTCCGAGATACAATGCATTCGGACCAAGCTTTAGCCGGCCATCCAGATCAACCGTGGTATGAATCCCAAGCCCAACGATCTCCTTTTCCGGCAGTGGATAAATTAGCCGGTTCACCAGTTTGTGCTTGCCATTAATAACGCTGAAATACTCACCTTTCCAATAGTAAACACGGTATGTATTCCCAGGTATTCCTGACGAATGGGCAATCTGTGATGCAGATAATCCGGTTGAATTCACAACCATTGCTGAAGTAAAAGTAAATCGTTCTCCGTCAGCATCTTTAATAACAATTTCATATCCACCCGCAATCCGGTGGATTTCCAGGACTTCTGCATGATAAACAAAGTTCACCCCATTGCCCACCGCATCGGTCTCAAGTTGCTTCATCAGGTTGTGGCTGTCCACAATTCCGGTTGACGGGAAAAAGATACCCTTTAGGGCATGGATATGAGGTTCAAGCTGATGGATCTCAGCCATAGTAATCATACGGGCATCCATTACCCCATTTGCATGTGCCTCCCTGAGAATGCCCGCTAGTCGATCCGTCTCCGAATCATCCGTAGCCACGATTAGTTTTCCGCATTTCCTGTAAGCGATCTCATGCCGTTCACAATAACGATACAGTTTTTCCCTCCCATCAACGCACAGGCGTGCCTTCAATGAACCTCTTGGATAATAAATACCCGAGTGAACGACTTCACTGTTCCTGCTGCTTGATTCCTGTCCGAATTTCCCGTGTCTCTCAATAACAAAAACCGAATCACACTGGGTTGATATTTTTGCAGCAACCGCCAGGCCAACCACACCGGCTCCGATAATGGTTACATCCGAATCCAATTGATGATCATAAGGTTTAACCTCTAATATTACAAATATAGAGGAAAGGTCTTGTTAAATGATTTTTCTCATTCAATTTTAAATCAATCTGATCTATTTTTGTATTATGATTCATTCAGACACAAAGTAAAAAGAAATCACAAATACCATGAAAAATAACATCATTCTGGGCGTTGGGATCCGCAGCTTCCTCTTCAGGTATAACAGGTAATGGCAAACGGCATGGAGAAAAAAGGAATTGTTGTCACAGGAGCATCTGGTTTTATTGGCAGGCATTTCATAGAAGCATCAAAAGAGAAGTACAGGCTCTTTTGTCTTGCCCGGAGATCACAGTTGGAATCCGGGATACCCAAACACCAGAATATTTTCTGGACTCAGGTGGATATTGGATCGTTCACTAATACCAGGGAATTGGGAGAAAGCATTCGTAAACTGGGTGGTGCAAATTATCTATTGCACCTTGCCGGCTATTATGATTTTTCATACAGGGATCATCCTGAATATTACAGGACCAACGTTCTGGGAACAGAGAATATCCTGAAATTGGCGAAGGAACTTGAAATTAAGCGGTTCATTTTTTCCAGCTCCCTTGCCGCATGTAAGTTTGGCGATTTTGATCATATCATAACAGAAGAAACTCCTCCGGCTGCCGACTTTGCCTATGCCCGCAGTAAAAGCCTTGCAGAGAATTGCATCAAAAAATTTTCAGGCGATTTTTCGTATGCTATTGTACGGCTGGCAGCTGTTTTCAGTGACTGGTGTGAATACCCGCCGTTGTTCATGTTTCTCTCCACATGGCTTTCAAAAAAATGGAAATCACGAATATTGGGTGGAAAAGGAGAATCGGCAATCACATACATTCACATCAATGACCTGATCCGTTTTTTTAACCTGCTGCTCGAAAAAGACAACACATTGCCTCATGAACTGACACTCATTGCAAGCCCGGATGGTACGATTTCACACAACGACCTATACAAAGCAGCAACGAAATATCACTTCGGCAAGTACAGAAAGCCCATCAGAATACCTAAACTAATTGCTTATCCGGGCGTCCTTGCATTAAATTTTCTTTCCAGAATGTCAGGCATCGAATCATTTGAAAAACCCTGGATGATCAAATATGTCGACAAAAAACTTGTGGTTGATTCCACCCGATCCCAAAAACTCCTGGGGTGGGAAATCGCTAAACGGTATGATGTCCTGCGGAGGTTACTCTTTCTACTGGAAAACCGGAAAAACCATTCCATTACCTGGTCCATTCGAAATGAAATGGCACTGAAGAGAACTGTGGAGCGTACCACTATTTTCTATTATGACATGTTTAAAAAACACCGCTCCGCTGCGGTGGAAAAGATGCTTGAATACCTGCTCTTACCCGGGCATGAAGAACGTTTTGTCCATTACCAGGCAATGGGAAGGGATCTGTTGAAGATGTATATCACGTTAATCTATCAGCTGATTGCAATCAGCATCCGAACCGGAGACCGCATGGTATTAAGGAAATATGCTCAGATCATTGCCTACAGAAGGTTTAACAGCGGGTTTAAGATAGAGGAGATCGCTGGTCTTTTGAGTTCCCTGGAAACAACCATTACCACCACGGCAAATTCTGAACTGGCTACTTCCGATTCAAAAAGAGAATTTAACAATTATGTTAGCATAGCCATTCAGCTTGTGATTGATGAAATTGATGAATCATTTGCAAGACTGGCAAAACAAGAACCACATGCCCCTGCTATAGGTGAGAAATTTCCGTCACTTGAAAGTACGGATGAGATGAAGCAGATCGTTTCTCAGCTGGAGGATACCTTTTATGATTCGCTGGAACATCTGGATGGTGATCTTCCATTTGGGCCGGTCGTATAACCGGTGCATTAATCCGACATCAGTTACAAAACTTTATGATCATCTGGTAAGCCCGGGTATAACCAAGCGCATCTGCTTTTTGAAGATCACAGCAGGCTTGTTCTGTTTTTTCAGGAATTTCCAGGAGGATTCTTCCCCTATTGAAAAATGCTTCAGCGCACCTGGGATTAATGATCGCTGCTATCGAAAAATCATCAATAGCAGACAGGGTATCTCCATAGGCAAGATTACATAAGCCGGATTTCACATAAGCAACATCATTCTCCGGATACAGCTTGATTGCACTGTTAAAATCCTCCCGGGCTTGCTGAAGATGATCCAGGTTCAGGTGTGCCATCCCCCGGAACAGGTATATGTTATGGTTCTCCGGTTGCAATTCAATAGCCCGGTTGAAGTCAATCAGGGCTTTTTCATGATCCCCTATGCCTTCAAATGCAGCACCCCTCATTAAATAGATTATCCAGCGGTCGGGATAAAACTCTTTTGCCTTGCTTATATCAACAACAGCAATGTTGAAATCCTTGATCCTGTATCGGGATGCTCCCCGGGTTGTGATCGCTTCGTAGAAGTTTGGCTGTAAGATCAATGCCGTATCGTAGTCCTGAACTGCACCGACGAAATCTTCCAGTTCAAGCCTGGCTTTTGCCCTGTACATGTAGTACCTCCAAAATCGTGGATCCTGTTCAATTGCAGCATTATAGCTTTTAATAGCACCCACATAATCCCCTTCATGGTATTTCGCAATCCCCTTCTTTAACAACATTAGCGACCCCTCCTGCTGGAAAAAATGAACCGACAGGATGAAGAAAATAGTGAATACCAACTGCATGAATGGAGTCTTTTATACAAAATAAACATGAAAAATCATTATCCACTACTTTTCTATTGAAAAAATTGACTTTCTGTTTAACATTCCTTAACTTTAAAGGTATCGGAAATGTTGACTGATAAATATCGCTCATTTCAAATAATAAACCTTTTCTAAATCCATTATCATGAAAAAAATAATATTTTTAGTCATGCTTGTTTTGGTACTTCCCTTTTCAGGATGCCAGGAGAAGATAGATACTGCAGCAGAAGAGGAAGTCATAAAAACAGTCATTGCTGATGAAACAAATGCCTTCTGGGATCAAAACCTTGTGGCACTGCTGGAAACACTGACCCAGGACGACAATTTGATCTACATTTCGATTGGGAGTAATGGGTACCGTGAAAGAATGGGCTGGGATAAAAACTATGCATATTACAAAAAAGCCGCCAGTGAAGATTGGTCAGAGTGGACAGACATTACCGTTGAACGATCAAACTGGAAGATCGATATTCACGGAGAAACTGCTTTCGTGGCTTACAACCAGGAGATGAAATTCAAACTGAATGGAGAACCGATGACAACCCACTCG
>CAYZVJ010000079.1:10878-15458 GCA_964481765.1 uncultured Rikenellaceae bacterium
TTACAACCAGGAGATGAAATTCAAACTGAATGGAGAACCGATGACAACCCACTCGAAAGAGATCCGGATGCTGAAGAAAGTGAAAGGTGACTGGAAAATATCAGTGATCCAGTGGATTGATCTCTCCTCCTTTGAAGAAAAAGGCGAGGCAGTTGGAAAAGAGTTTTAAAATTGAACCCTATCAAAAACCTGAAAAGATTGCGTGGGATCCTCTTTATTCTCCTGTATCAATTTCTCTTTCTAACCAGCCTCTACGCCCAGGACAGGGGCATTATTACCGGCAGGATAACCGATTCTGAAACCGGGGATCCGTTAACCGGTGCAACCGTTGTTCTGAACGATTCAACCGGCATCTCTTCTGATACAGAGGGGAAATACGAACTGAAAGTATTGCCCGGAACCTACAAGATCTCTTTCCAATTTGTTGGTTATCAGTCTGCTGTTATTGAAATCACAGCTGTCGCAAGGGACACAATACGGATTGATGTTATCCTTGAAGTCAAAATAAAAGTGCTGGATGAGATTGTGGTCACAGCCGGCAAATTCGACCAGAAACTCTCCGATGTTACCGTCTCCATGGAGGTTCTTAAACCGGTTATGATCCAGCAGAACAACCACATTACCCTGGAAGCAATGATCAGCCAGGTTCCCGGAATCGATGTGCTGGACGGGCAGGCAAGCATACGTGGAGGCAGTGGATATGCTTATGGTGCGGGAAGCAGAGTCCTGGTACTGGTGGATGACCTTCCTATCATTTCTGCAGATGTGGGTGATGTGAAATGGGATTATTTGCCGGTTGAAAATGTTGCCCAGGTGGAGATCCTGAAAGGTGCTTCATCGGTTTTGTACGGATCTTCTGCACTGAACGGGGTAATCAACCTGAGGACAGCCTTTCCGAAACCAGATCCGGAAACCGGGATAACCGCGTTTGGTGGGATCTATATGGACCCGAAACGGGAAGAACTGGTTTGGTGGGATAAACAACCCGTTTTTTACGGGATGAATTTCCAGCATCTGAGGAAAATCAGGAATCTTGATCTTGTCGTTGGTGGAAACCTCTTACATAATCCGGGGTACAGAGAAAACGAGTGGGATACATGGGGGAGGGGAAACCTCAAAATAAACGTTACAGGCAAAAGAAACAAGGGGCTCAATTACGGAATTAACAGCAGTTACATGTACCAGGATAAGAGCGATTTTCTGTTATGGGTCCATGCAGATACCGCATACAGGCAAAATCCCGAAGCGGTCACCGAACTCACCGGCATCCGGTTTAATACCGATCCCTACATTACATTCCGTCAAAATGAAAACATTATTCATACGCTCAAAACGCGTTTTTTTGCAGTTGAAAACCGGTTCCCGAATGACGCCGATAAAAACAATAAATCCTACTTTTACTATGGAGAATACCGCTACCTGCAAAAATTCAAAAATAAGATTCACTGGTCCATCGGATCCTCCGCAAGCTATTCGAATGTTATCTCAAACCTTTATGGCAACCACAGTGGGATCAACCTTGCACTTTATACCCAACTCGATGCCCGGTTTTTCGAGCGCCTGAAATGGTCTGCCGGGATCCGGTGGGAAAGCTCCAGGCTGGACAATGAGCAAATTCATTCTTCACCCGTCTTCCGTACCGGTATCAATTTCCAGGCAGCCAATTATACTTTCCTGCGTGGCTCCATAGGGCAGGGATACCGGTTCCCATCCATCGCAGAAAAGTATACCGCTACATCGATCAGCTCACTCAAAATTTTTCCAAATCCCGACCTCAAGCCGGAAAAGGGGTGGAGTGCGGAAATCGGGATCAAACAGGGGATTAAACTGGGTTCCTGGCAGGGATATGCCGATCTCTCCGGCTTCTGGACCGAATACAACGACATGATCGAGTTTACATTCGGTGTGTATAACCCCGATACGATTGAACACTCCATGGAGGATTTCGGATTCAAATCATTGAATGTAGGAAATGCAAGAATAAATGGTTTCGAAATCAACCTGACCATGCAAGGGAAAATTGGACCCATTGCTGTCGATCTGGCTGCCGGTTATACCTTCATAAATCCGATCGACCGGAATGTCAGAAAAGAGTCCCTAATCGAAAACGAAAAGTACCTCAAATACCGGTACAAACACAGCTTTAAAGGAGATGTGCAATGCACCTGGAAAAATTTCTCTACGGGATTTAACCTGCGGTATTCCAGTTTCATGCTGAATGTCGATCAAGTGTTCGTCAATCCCCTGTACGAACCATACATATTACCAGGTTATGCCGATTATCGTAATGAAAACCAGGAAGGAGAGTGGGTGGTGGACTATAGAATTTCGTATAATATAGTAGAACAATTCAAGCTGTCGCTGATCATTAAAAACCTGCTGAACGAGGAGTACATCGGACGTCCCGGCGATATCGGACCTCCCCGGAATATCACCCTCCAGCTTGCAGTAAACTTCTGACCTGATCCCGGCTGTTACTGGCTGACTTTCAGAAACCGTCCGGTACAGGCATTATCGCTCCGGAAGATTTTGAATGCCAGGTGGAAAGAATAGTTCAGCAATCCTGTCTCGCTATGGACGACACTGCGTTGAATCATTCAAACGGTATGATCTGTAAAACATATTCTGACGAAGTATACTTCGCATTGAATTTTTAGTTAAATTGGTCCATTAAGGTTCATCTGTTAGATCAACGTAATCAACAAGAAAGGTATGTCAATCATGGTATCAAAATGCATGAGTAAGGTTGTAATCCTTACGTTAATTTTTCATTTTTTCCTGTTCAATCAACATTCCCTCTGCCAGGAAAACGGCTATATCATAATGAAAAATAATGAATTCAGGGGAGGTATGATAAAACGTACCCATGATCGATCCACCATGGTTGAATTTGCGGAAATCGGTTCAGAAAAATTCAGGGTATATACAGCGAACGATCTCCTGGAATACGGTTTTCATCGGGGGACTGCCTACATTTCCAGACCCGTTACAATCGTTCGGAACGATGAAGTGATTACACAATCCCTTTTCCTGGAAAGTGTGGAAGAAGGACAGATCAGTTTTTTCCAGGTCAGACACGATTCCAGAAAATATTTCTTCATTGCGCGGGAGAACAGCCTGCTGGTTCCATTGAACACGGACCCGGGTCAGCCAAAAGAGAAGTTTAAGGATGCACTCCGCCAATCCATGTCGGATTGCGATGCCGTCAGCAATGCCATAGACCTCGCCAGCTTGAATAAGCGCTACCTCGCCACCCTTACCAGGAGATATAACGAGTGCGATAACCAGATCGTTCCCCGGTTTAAGGTGGGAGTGTTTACTGGCCTTCAAGTCTCAATCATCGACTTTCCAATAAAAAAAACGAATGTACCTTCCCTGTCCAAAGCGAATTTCAATACCGAAATATCACCCCTGTTTGGAGTGAATGTAAATATGCCCATTGAAGAAAGGTTATATTTACAGGGTGAGGTAGGATACAGCAAACAGTCTTTCAACTCCCTGAAAAAGGAAAAGACAGGGGAGGACCTGGTGGAAGAGGATATTACCGTTGATCTGTCAAGGTGTGATGTTACCCTCTCCTTGAAATACTCCTCCCTGAATCCCCGGATCAGGCCCTATTTTCATGGAGGCATAGGCCTGGTCTTTGCATTGGACAAGAAAAACAAAATGACCCTTTACGAAAAGATCGGGGCAGTGGAGTCAACCGAAACCTTCGACTGGGCGGATGATGAAATGAGTAACTATTATTTTAAAATGATGGTTGGAGGAGGTTTAGATATCAGTCTCACCAATAGGTTTTCCATTTTTGCTGAAGTGCGGATTGAAGAGCTCCTTGCAGGCGACCCGCCAATCCCTAACCTGACCGGGATTGCACTGGTGACGGGGATATGTTTTTAGCTCGATAGTAACTCAGTTGTTTCGTCATTTGGTCAAATAACTATTAACTTTATTTTTTCCTTATCTTTATTGTTCAACATGGGTAGACTCAAGGACATAAAACCTGCCACGCTGAACAGGATCAGGCTTTGGATAATCAGTATTGCCTTCCTGTTATTCTGCCTGGTGTTTAGTCTTGGGTATATTACCGACCTGGAGTTCTTCGAAGGCAATGCACCCGGGTACCTTTTATTTGTTATCTGCTTCATCCTGATCGCATTATTCCTGTTTAAAAGGGAAACGGTTGATAAAACCATCAAGAGCGTTCTGTTATTTCTGTTTTTAGTTTCAGGAATAGCCACACTCATAATCCTATTTGCAGATACATTTATTTACTACAATCTGTCTCCGGATGTTTATTGGATGTTGGCAGACACTTCTCATGCAACACTGGTTTCGGTGAGTATTCTTTTCTACTTAATCTATATTCACAGGATCGACCTAATAATCCCGGGATTACTAGTCATCATCATAGCTGGATTAATCCTGAACCGGATTGGTATGGATGATGAAGCAATTTTACTGTTGATCCTGGGATTTTTCTTTCTCGGCATCAGTATAATTTATGCCGGTATCCGCTCTTTCTGGGATTTCAAAGATAACCGCTTTATCAGCTCGGTATTTTTTTCTCTCGCCCTGATCCT
>CAYZVJ010000080.1:0-15450 GCA_964481765.1 uncultured Rikenellaceae bacterium
TTTTTCTGGTAGCGCATGAACTGGGGCACAGTTGGTTTGGTGATTATGTTACCTGTGCCACATGGATGGATATCTGGATCAATGAAGGATTCGCCTCCTATTCGGAATACCTTGCTAACCAGTATCTTGTCTCGCAGGGGGAAGCGGATAGATGGATGCTCAATGCGCAGGAGCGGGCTTTATTGGAACCTGAAGGAAGTGTTTATATCCCGTTTGAAGAGATCGGTAATGTGAGCCGGATCTTCAGCGGAAATCTTTCTTATAAAAAAGGAGCTGCCCTCCTTCACATGATCCGGTTTGAACTGGACAACGATTCCCTTTTCTTTAAAACCCTGGAAAGCTACCTGGATCAGTTTGGGGAGGATGTAGCGACAGGACTCGATTTCAGGGATGTACTGGAATCGGTATCCGGAAAGGATTTTTTTGATTTCTTTGAACAGTGGTATTTTGGGAAAGGATACCCCATTTTTGAAATTAACTGGAGTCAACGTGGTGATTCAGTAATGGTCCGGTCAACACAGACCGGATCCTCTATGACCACCCCCCTTTTTAAAACGTCTATGGAATTTCGCTTTCTGCATGATGGTGGGGATACCCTGGTGAGGGTGTACCAGGATCAGAACATCCAGGATTTTGTTTTCCTGATCCCTTACCAGGTGCAATCACTGATGGTTGACCCGGATCACTGGGTACTTAAAAAAGTCAGTGCTATCAACCACATCTCGGACATTGATATTGGTAAGTCGCAACTTTTTGCTATCTGGCCCAATCCGGCAGAAAAGACGGTATATATCCAATTTAAAAACAGCAACAGGGAACACATAGTAATCATTTCCGATTTTTCGGGAAAGATCGAAAAAGCATTCAAAACCCGGAATGACCTGTTGGAGCTTTCCCTTGACTTTCTCCCCAATGGAGTGTTCATTGTGACAGTGGAAGAAGAGGGCAGGAGATCAGTCCGGAAACTGGTGAAATTTTGATTGGAAGGATTAAGGTTGATTGATTAAGGATGAAGGAAAAGAGGAAGCAGTACGCAGTATGTAGTGAGTGAAGGTCCCAGGTAATAGAAGTTATGCCATTGGCATAACCCAATAACTACAAATAACGATCCCGAAACTGAAGTCAGGTTGAGGGATCAAATAATCATTTTCAAACCTGTTTCTCTTCTTTCACAACTTTTTTCTTTCCTTTCAGGGCAAATACCAGCATCAGCAAACCGAACACAAGGCTGAAAATACCGGTCCAGAGATTGATGTTGATATCATAGGAGATCTTATACAGTTCACTGTTTGATGAGGAGAACAATCCAAACAGGGTTAACAACAACCCCAGGATTGTAAACAAAAGACCGATTGGAAGGCGAATATCTACACCCATAACGTTTTTTTTACCAGAATAATATTGTAAATGCAATTGCTATAATGCTCACAAGGATTGCTAATGTAGCCGGCCGTTTATACCAGACCATTTCTTTATCAACCAGCCTTGGAGTGAGGGAATATACCAGTCCTTTAAGTTGCTCATTTGTTTTCAGTTTTCTGGTTAGCAGCGAGATCATGATGGTAACGACAAAACAGGCTGCAAAGGCATATATCGCGGTCCAGAAATTTTGTGCCATCTCACTGTGATAATGATGGACAATAGTTCCCATCCATCCTCCTTTTATCTGCGAATGCAACCCCACGGGAGCGGTCAGTCCGTGGTGAATTGCTGCGGCGACCGTTCCCGCAATCAATCCGTAAAAGGCTCCGTGACCTGTCGTTCGCCTGGTGAACATGCCCAGCAGGAAGGTTGCAAACAGCGGGGCATTAACAAATGCAAAGATCAGCTGTAGGAAATCCATGACGTTGTTGAATGACTTCGCTACATAGGCGGCCAGGATGCTTACGGTTATTCCGAAAACAGTGGTCAGTCGACCAACCCGCAGGTAATGATTATCGGATTTGTTCGGTACCAGGTAACTTTGATAGATATCATAGGTCCATACGGTATTGAATGCTGATACGTTACCTGCCATACCGGACATGAAGGAGGCAAGCAAGGCTGTAACCCCAAGACCCAGCACTCCGGTGGGAAAGTGAGTGGTAAGGAGAGTAGGGATTACCTTATCGTAATCGAAGCTGTCTCCTTTCACCGGAAGGGTAAAGTCAATCGATGGATCATTCAATAAAGCGATGGCTATCATCCCGGGGATGACCACAATAAAGGGAATGAACATTTTAGGGATCGCACCAATCATTGGAGTCTTTCTCGCTGCCTTCATTGACCCGGCAGCCATAGCCCGCTGTACAACAAGGAAGTTGGTACACCAGTAACCGAAGGCAAGAACAAAACCCAACCCGGCAACAACTCCGAACCATTCAACCCCCATCGGGTTGGCATCAGGAGACCCTGTATTTTGCCAGGAATGGAGCATCCCAACATCCAGATTGGCCTTCATTCCTTCCCATCCTCCCACGTGTTTTAATGCTAAAAAGACAAGCGGTAAAAAACCGATCACAATCAGGAAAAATTGAAGTACTTCATTATAGATAGCAGAGGTCAATCCACCCAGGTAGGTATAAATGAGAACGATCAGGGCGGCAAATATCAGATAAAAATCAAACTCGGTGATGTTTATTCCGATAATAGTAACGGTAAAGTCGAATGGCAGAAGGACCTGTGCTAACAATGCCAGCGCATACATCGATATCCCCGAGGCAAGAACCGTCATGATGGCAAACGCAAAGGCGTTGAATGCCCTCGTCTTTTCATCGAACCGCAACTTCAAATATTCCGGAACGGAGCGGGCTTTTGATCCGTAGTAAAAGGGCATCATGAATAACCCGAGGAATACCATTCCGGGAATGGCGCCGATCAGGTAGAAGTGGATGGTCATCATACCATACTTTGCTCCTGAGGCAGCCATACCGATCACCTCCAATGCTCCCAGGTTGGCTGAAATGAATGCCAGTCCGGTAACCCATGCAGGGAGAGAGCGTCCAGCCTCCAGGAATGCCGTTGCCGATTTCATGTATCGATTTAGTGCCCAGCCAATTCCGATCACAAAAACGAAATAGACCAGCATGATCGTGTAGTCAATCCATCCAAGGTTAAAGCTTTGTTCCATTGTAGTTATGTATACTGATGTATGGTTTTTGTACTTTCAGGGGATTCAGGCAGGTCATCTCAGGGATTGATCTCCCGTACACCGTCACCCACATCCGCCACATAAAAATCGGCTTTCAGACCCGTCTGTTTCTCATACTGTTTTCCTACCGTGTCGATGAAAAATTCCACGGATGCTTCCTTTACCAGGCTTACGGTGCAGCCTCCAAACCCGGCACCGGTCATCCGGGACCCAAGTACTCCACCAATCTTCCTTGCTTCATCAACAAGGGTGTCCAGCTCCTTCCCGGTGACATCATAATCCTCACGGAGAGAGTCATGCGACCCGTTCATTAATTCCCCGAAGGCAACCATATTCCCCTTTTTTAATGCAGCGACTGCATCTACACAACGCTGATCCTCGGAAACGACGTGCCTGGCTCTCCTTCGAACTGTCTCATCCCGGATATGATCCGCGATTTCTTCAAAAGCTGCCAGGGAAAGTTCTCCAAGATTCCGTATTGCTTTAACACGGTTCAATTCGGCTACGGCAGTTTCACATTCGCCGTGCCGTTCATTGTATTTCGAATCGGCAAGCTGCCGTTGCTTGTTGGTGTTGGAGATTACCAGTTTTAACCCGCTTAATTTCAGCTGTACCAGTTCATGATCCAGTGTATCGCAATTGAGAAAAATCGCATGATCCTTCTTCCCAAATGATACTGCAAACTGGTCCATGATCCCGCAGTTGACACCCACGAAATTATTTTCAGCCCGCTGGCACAGGAGGGCCATCTCCTTCAACTCAAGCTGGTGATTTCCGAACAGGGCATTTACCATGAATGCAGTCACCGTTTCAATAGAAGCGGAGGATGACAATCCTGCCCCGTTTGGTATGTTCCCGTAAAAAAGCATCTCCATCCCGGTTGTAAGAGCCAGACCGGCTTTTTTTAATTCATCCATCACTCCCAGCGGGTAATTGACCCATTCATTACCAACCTTTTCTGAAAGCCTGCTCAGGGGTATAGAAGTGGTATAATCAAAATTCAGTGAAGCAAACTTAATAAACTGAGAATCGGTTTCCCTGGCAAGCAGGTACGTTCCGTAGCTCAAGGCACAGGGGAATACGTATCCGCCGTTGTAATCCGTGTGCTCACCGATCAGATTTACCCTTCCCGGGGAAAAGAAAATTCGTGGGGCTTTTCGAGGATCACCAAAGTTCAGGTGAAATTCATGAATTAGTTGAGTGGCTTGCATTGAATAAATACCTTAGTTCGATCTCTAAAAATAAAGACGATAAATGTATTTAAAATTAATTTATATTTAAAATTTATTAATCGTTTAACGCATTTGAAATATGGATCATTCAATACTCATAGGCTCAATCGGTGTGAGTTTGCTTTTACTGGCATTTATTCTAAACCTGTTCAAATGGATCCCATCCGATTCATTGAGCTACACCCTCATGAATTTTATCGGTGCCTCAGTCGCCGGTTATGCATCCATCCTGATCGATTTTATCCCATTCGTTATCCTTGAATTCTTCTGGGCATCAATTGGCCTGGTGGGAGTGGTTAAAGCAGCATGGAGACTTCTCCAGAAATAGTTGCATAACAGGTCAATTTATAAGATGCAATGGTTCTATTTTAGTAAGTTTACCATGTATATTACATTAAAATTTACCATGATATGAAAAAAACGACGTTCTATTTAACATTCTGTCTGTTTTTGTTTCCCCTTCTACTTTTTTCGCAGACATCGCAGAAAGTTCCACTCGACCATTCCGTCTATGATTCCTGGAAAGATTTAAGGAGCCCGATCGTTTCCGATGATGGGAAGTGGGTAAGTTATGAAATAAACCCACAGCAGGGAGATGGATGGCTCTATCTGAAAAATGTCAGGACAGGAGCCCTGGATTCGGTTTCAAGAGGATATCAGGCACATTTTACTCCCGGTTCCGATTTTCTTGTTTTTATGATCAAACCACAATTTGCCGTTACAAGACAGGCAAAAAAAGAGAAGAAAAAAGGGGATGATATGCCAAAAGATTCGCTTGGCATCTGGTCACTGGCAACCAATGACATCCAAAAAATTGAGAAGGTGAAATCATACCGCGTAGCCGAAGAAAATTCCTCCTGGATCGTTTACCATCTTGAAAAGATAATACCCGATGAACCGGAGAAAGAGAAAGCAGAAAAGGAGGAGCTGACAGAAGAGGAGAAGGAGGAAGCCAGGAAGGAAAAGGAAGAGATGCAGAAGCTGAAAAAGGCAAAAGGAACCGACCTTGTCATTCTTAACCCGGTTTCAACCATAAAGTACGAATATCCGAATATTACCGATTATACTTTCTCACAGGAAGGAGACCTGATCAGCTTTACTGAAGTGACCGGCGATTCAATTGATTATTCCCGGGTATTCAATTTTAATACATCTTCCGAAGAAGCGAATGTGATCTGGGAAAAAGAGGGTGAAGTCAAACAGCTTGTTAACGACAGGGAGGGTGAGCAGGTGGCTTTCCTCCATTCGGAAGATACGATAAAAGCAAAAGTATTCAGTTTATATGGTTGGAATTCCAAAGAGGCTACCGCTACTATGCTTGCCGATACTGTAACACCCGGGGTGCCGGAGGGATGGAGTCCCAGTGAAAATTCAAACCTCTACTTTTCAGATGACGGATCAAAACTCTTTTTCGGCACCGCCCCAAAACCCCAACCCGAGAAAGAAGATACCCTGTTGGATGAAGAGAAGTACAAAGTGGATATCTGGAACTGGAAAGATCCCTATTTACAACCAATGCAGCTGGTTAATGCTGACCGGGAGAAAAAAAGAACGTATGATGCCGTAATTCACCTCAAGAGTAAAAAGGTGGTCCAATTGGCCGATGAAAAAATACCTGACCTGAGAACCATCCTGAAAGGGGACGGGAATATAGCCCTTGGAACTTCTGACCTTCCTTACAGGAAACTGATCTCATGGGAGGCAAACCGGTACGAGGATATATACCGGGTTGATATTACCACGGGAAAAAGAAAGCTCCTGATCAGAAAAGCAGCCTCCTCCGTCAGCCTGTCACCCAACGGTAAATACCTGCTCTGGTGGGAGACAGCAGATAGCAGCTGGTATGCCCGATCAATGATTACAGATCAGGTTGTATCCCTTACAAAAAAAATTCCAGTGAATTTCTATAATGAGCTGCACGATACACCCAGTGATCCAAGACCATATTGGACTGCCGGTTGGATTGGTCAGGATGATTATGTGTTGATAGCCGACCGGTACGATTTCTGGAAAATCGATCCTGCCGGGAAAGAGAAACCGGTAAACCTGACCAATGGTTTCGGCCGGAAAAGCAACATCCGGTTCAGTTATGAGCGGCTTGACCCGGATGAGGTTACGATCGACCCCAAAGAAACGATGTTGCTGAGTGCATTTCATGAGTATACCAAACAGGCGGGATTCTTTACACTTGATCCGGCGAAAGTCAGCGATCCGAAAAAGATAATGATGAATGACTACAGCTTCAATGTTTATACGAAAGCTAAAAATAAGGACCTGCTGATATTTACCAAACAGGATTTTCAGACCTACCCGGATCTGTGGATAGCTGATCTTAATTTTACCAGTCCTGTACGCATATCCAATACAAATCCCCAGCAGGAAAAATATCTCTGGGGTACAGCCGGGTTGGTGGAATGGATATCCTTTGACCAGGAAAAATTACAGGGAATACTCTATAAACCGGAGAATTTTGACCCTGACAAGAAATACCCCATGATCGTTTATTTCTATGAACGAAGTTCAGACGGCATTCACCGTCATTCCACACCTCGTCCCCTGAGATCCTCGATGAACTATACCTATTATGTCAGTAATGGATATCTCGTGTTTGTACCTGATATTCCGTATACGATCGGCTACCCGGGTGAAAGTGCTTATAACGCTGTAGTCAGTGGCACGATGGCTCTGATCGACCGGTTTGATTATGTGGATAAGGATCACATTGGATTAAACGGGCATAGCTGGGGAGGTTACCAGATCGCATACCTGGTCACCAGGACTAACCTGTTTGCCTGTGCCCATTCCGGTGCTCCGGTCAGCAATATGACCAGTGCTTATGGTGGAATACGCTGGTCATCAGGAATGAGCAGAATGTTTCAGTATGAACAAACCCAGAGCCGGATTGGTGGCACATTGTGGGAAAAACCGGTCCATTATATCCAGAATTCACCGATCTTCTTTGTTCCTAAAATTGAAACACCGGTACTCATGCTGCATAATGATGAAGATGGTGCTGTGCCCTGGTACCAGGGAATTGAATTTTTTGTGGCGTTACGGCGATTGGGAAAACCCGCCTGGTTGCTAAATTATAATGGGGAAAACCATGGCCTGGGAAAACGACCCAACCAAGTCGATTTTACCATTCGTGTCTCCCAGTATTACAACCATTTTCTGAAAGGAGAACCTGCACCTGAGTGGATGGTTAAGGGTATTCCTGCCGTTGAAAAAGGCATCAACGATGGCTATAAACTGCTGGATGAGTGATTTTTTCTCATTTGGAGAATAACCTGCTTTGGTACATTAACCCAAACCAGTGCTGAAAAAACGAGTGCTAAATATCCTGTTCTGGTCCGTTATCTCAGCTGCCTTTATCGGTCCGGGAACAGTTACAACAGCGGCTAAAGCCGGTGCTGTGCATGGGTTTACCCTGCTCTGGGCCCTGCTGTTTTCGACACTGGCATGCCTTCTTTTGCAGGAAGCCAGTGCACGAATCACCATTTATTCAGGGAGAAATCTTGGGGAAGCCATATCCAAGCAGTTTGAAAGAAGATCATCTCGCCTTATAATCCTGGTGCTGATTATCGGTGCGATCATCTTCGGATCTGCCGCATATGAAACGGGAAATCTGCTGGGTGCTATTGCGGGAATTCAGATCATATGGCCCGTTTCCAGGTATATCCTTGTGTGTGCTATTGGGGTGATAGCAGCATTGGTTCTGAGCATCCCATCCATGCGCATTCTCTCCAGAATGATGGGATACCTTGTGGTATTTATGGGTTTTGCGTTTTTGCTCACGGCCATCCTGCTAAAACCATCGTTTATCCAGATCCTGAAGGGTAGTTTTATCCCCTCAATTCCACAGAACTCCGGAGCAGGTCTGCTGGTTCTGGGATTGATAGGAACTACCGTAGTTCCCTATAACCTGTTCATGGGTTCGGGCCTGGCCGATAAAGACCAGCAAATTAAAGAGATGCGGTTCGGATTGTCTGTAGCTATACTTTTTGGAGGAATCATCTCGATGGCAGTACTGATCGTCGGCACAGCCGTAACCGCAGAATTTTCTTATGAAAACCTGGTCAGTGCATTATCCGGGAAACTGGGTAGATGGGCAATCTATATTTTCGGACTGGGCATGTTTGCTGCCGGGTTTACATCGGCTGTCACTGCTCCGCTTGCTTCAGCAATTACCGCCAAAAGCCTCTTTTCCGGGAGATCCACAGCAAGGTGGCAGGTTACAGGACGTAACTTCCGGGTTGTTTGGATTTTTGTGCTGCTTACCGGCCTTGTCTTCGGTTTAACCAACCTGAAACCAATCCCCGTGATCATTCTTGCTCAGGCTTTGAATGGACTGGTTTTACCGGTTATCACTGTTTTCCTTTTATTTGTAGTAAATGACATCGCCCTGATGGGACAAAAAGGGGTCAATGGACTCCTGTTAAATGTTTTCATGGGTCTGGTTGTCTGGATTACATTGATTATTGGACTTACTAATATTTTACAGGCATTCCTGTCCGTTTCAGGAGGTACATGGATGAATCACCAGAGTTCTATCATCGTTGTTTCAGCGATCTCATTGCTTATCAGTATATTGATTTTCCTTAAGATTTTCCGGATGAGAATGGTTGAAAGTGATCAGAAATGAAAAACCCTTCGTACGAAATATACATCGATACCGGCGGTACATTTACCGATTGTATTGCAACTGATTCAGATGGTCATGTGCATAAATGCAAAGTATTAAGTAACAGTACACTCAGGGGAACCATCCTGGAGTGGATCGATCGCCGGACCTTTCGGATTGGTGAAAGCTGGGGATTAAAAAAGAATATTCTCACAGGGTATGCCTTCCGGTTATTAAAAGATAAGCATGCAGAAAAAAGGGTGCATTCCTATGATCCCGGGGAGCGGGTGATCTGTCTGAACGATGAACTACCCGACAAATATTATAATCAACAACATAGTTTTGAACTGATATCTGAGGAAGAAGCACCCATTCTGGGTGCCCGTATATTAACACAGACTGCGCTGACCGAAGATTTGCCCGAACTGAGGATCAAGCTGGGTTCAACAAAAGGGACCAATACATTGCTGGAAAGGAAGGGAATATCTACAGCCTTTTTTGTAACCCGTGGATTCCGGGATATAGTAAAAATCGGAACGCAGCAGAGACCTGATATTTTCGCTCAGGAGATCCGCAAAACTCATCCCCTCTATGAATTTGTTGTTGAGGTGGATGAGCGAATGAACAGTAAGGGGGAAATCATAACGGCTCTTGATATCTCTTCGGTAAAGAGGAAAATAGAAAAACTCATTAACCGGGGAGTCCATACAGCTGCCATAGCATTTATGAATGCTTATCGGAACCCGGAGCATGAACAACAGTTCAGAGACATTTTGAAGCAAGCCGGGTTTAAGAATATCTCCCTTTCGAGCGAACAGTCCAACATGATCAAATTCCTTCCACGGGCTGAAACCACCATTGTTAATTCCTATCTCTATCCGGTGATTTGCAATTATTTATTGAATGTGGCGGAAAAGATTCAAAATCAATCGATCTTTGTCATGACGAGTGCCGGAGGATTGATCAGTTCCAGGGAATTTCAGCCAAAGGACAGCCTGCTGAGTGGACCGGCAGGCGGGGTTGTTGGTGCTTCAGCCATTGCACGGCAGTCGGGTTTTGATCACCTGATATCGTTTGACATGGGAGGGACCAGTACCGATGTCGCCAGGTATGGAAATGAATTTGAATATGGGTTCGAACTGGAAATAGGTGACGCTCACATATTCAGCCCAGCCCTTTCCATAGAAACGGTTGCAGCCGGGGGTGGTTCAATCTGTTCCTTTGATGGGTACAGGTTGCGTGTTGGGCCGGAAAGTGCAGGCGCTTTCCCGGGCCCGGCATGTTACGGTGCCGGAGGTCCGTTGACCATTACAGATGTTAACCTGCTGGCAGGCAGGCTCGATACAGAGCAATTTGGGATACCGGTTTTCCCGGAAGAAGCCGAATCCCGCTTTAAAGAACTGTTGCTTGAAATTGAAAAGAAAAGCGGCGTAAAGCCTGATAAAATGGAAGTGATCCGGGGTTTCCTTCAGATTGCCAATGAGATCATGGCGGCTGCAATCCGTAAAATATCCATTGCTCGTGGGTACAATCCTTCAGAGTATACCCTGGTGGCTTTTGGTGGTGCCGGAGGGTTGCACGCATGCGCCATTGCTGAACTACTGAATATTCCCACGATATTGATCCCGGAGGATGCCGGTTTGCTCAGTGCCTATGGCCTTGGGAATGCCGTCATTGAACGATTTGCCGAGAAGCAGTTGCTGGCACCCTATGAAGAGATCTCTTCCGGATTATCAGACCTTTTCAACAGCCTTGACGAGGAAGCAATTAATCGGGTCAAACAGGAAGGGGTGAAAAGGAGTGATATTGAAGTTCGGCTGCGGGCTGTTTATTTGCGGTTCCAGGGACAGGATTCAAGCCTCGAGATCCCCTTTGTGAATAAACTGCAGGTACTTCAGGATTTTCGGACAAAATATGAAGGGATTTTTGGACACTGGTCAGAATACCGGGCCATTGAAGTGGAGTCCATCAGGACGATCGCATCCGGTAAAAGAGGAGATGAGAGCAGACCATTAACAGCTTTGAATAGCTATGTTCCATCACCGGCTCATTCCATTCGCTCCAATCTTGAAGGAGAATGGGTGGAAATACCGGTGTTCATGAGAAAAGATCTTTTACCGGGAGCCGAAATTCATGGTTTTGCTTTAATACTGGACAGGTATAATACATCACTTATAGAAAAAGGATGGCAGATGACTATCGATGGTATTGGGTCAGCCCTGTTAAAACGAATTTCCGGGCAGAACCAGGATGAACCGGTTGCTGGTGGAAGTATCCGGGAAATTGAACTGGAGCTGTTTACCAATCGGTTTACGTCGATTGCTGAAAGCATGGGTTCAATGCTCCAGCGAACCTCATTTTCCGTGAATGTTAAGGAGCGTCTCGATTTTTCATGTGCCCTGCTGGATACCGAAGGACGACTGGTTACAAACGCACCGCACATCCCGGTGCACCTGGGCAGCCTCGGACTTTGTGTGCGAAATATCAGGAAAGAGTACCCGATGAATCCGGGGGATACTATCGTCACAAACCACCCGAAATACGGGGGATCACACCTGCCGGATATCACACTGGTCACTCCTGTGTTTACGGACAGGGAACAGCTGGCAGGCTATGTTGTTAACAGAGCCCATCATGCGGAAATAGGCGGTATCCGGCCCGCATCAATGCCGCCGGATGCAAAGAACCTTGCTGAAGAAGGGGTGATCATTGATCCGTTTTACCTGGTATGGAACCATATTGCAGATTGGGAAGGCATCCGGTCAGTTCTTGAAAACTCAACCTGGCCAAGCCGATCGGTTGAAGAAAACCTGGCTGACCTCAACGCCGCCCTGGCTGCAAATCGCTATGGTGCAAGCGCCCTGCTTGAAATGGTCGCACAGTATGGTCTGGATATGGTGAAAACTTACATGGATGAGATCCGTTACCATGCAACAAAGAAAATGCAGAATACACTGGGGAAAATTCCGAATGGGATCTACCAGGCAGAAGAATTTCTCGATGATCATACACCGCTGGTAGTCAGGGTGGCAATCGATGATAACCTCTGCAAAATAGATTTTACCGGAACCGGTCACGTCCATCCGGGAAATATGAATGCTACAAAAGCAATCGTCGATAGTGTCGTGATCTATGTTTTGCGGTTATTGATCAATGAAAATATTCCACTGAACGATGGACTGCTTGAACCGGTGGAGCTGATCGTTCCCAAAGGGCTTCTTGATCCTGATTTTCCGGATGATCCCTTGCAATGCCCGCCCATTGTCGGAGGAAATGTGGAGGTCAGCCAGCGACTGACAGATACCCTGCTGAAAGCATTTGGTGTACTCGGATGCAGTCAGGGAACAATGAATAATGTCCTCTTTGGGAATGAAAAATTCAGCTACTATGAAACCATATGCGGTGGATGCGGTGCAGGAAAAGATTTTAACGGTGCATCAGCCGTTCACCATCACATGACAAATACCCGGATTACCGATCCGGAAATACTTGAACTTCGATACCCTGTATTGCTCAACCGCTTTGCTATCCGTAAAGGATCCGGAGGCAAAGGAAAACGAAAGGGTGGTAATGGAGTGGTTCGGGAAATCACCTTCCTGGACGACGTTTCCCTCTCACTGCTTACCCAGCATCGGGTGGAAGCTCCGTATGGCATGCAGGGTGGCAAACCGGGAAAACGAGGGAAACAATATGTAGTTACACGACAGGGAGAAAAGATCCCGCTCGGCAGTGTCGATGGACTTGAACTTCATTCAGGAGACCGGTTTGTTATTAAAACTCCCGGAGGAGGAGGATGGGGTGAGCCAAGGATAAAGGATAAAGGATAAAGGATAAAGGATAAAGGATAAAGGATAAAGGATTGAAGGATGTGCCATAGGCATGTGCCGAAGGCATCCCTTTGGGGCCTATGGCAGATCACTATGGGGCTTCGGGACAAATTGTTTCGTTTTGAAGAATACCCCGGCGGGGTATAATAATCAATAGCCCCGGGTGACCCTGTGAAATGACCATTCATTTCAGCAATATGTCTGGGGTGTACAATAATGTTTCGCTTCAACAGTTCGTCTGGGAAGATCGCTATTTCACGGGGGTAACCCGGGGTTCGTGAGTACCCAAAAAGATGGTCCAACTGCCAGGTAATTCTGTGGGAAAGTATTCCATGGACCGGAATACACCAGACGTCAATCCGCGGAGGAGGATTTGAGAAGGGAGAGAGGGGGAGACGATGAGCAGTGAGTAGTTAATGTTAACACCAATTTTGAAACAACCTGAAACTAGATGAAACCACATGAAACAATTTGTCCTGAAGGTTGCATTGCCATGCCTATGAAGAATTCCTTTGGAATAATGCCCGTGGCACTTGTCACTCGTCACGCGTTACGCGTCACTCACACTGAGAGACTAGAAACCATTTCCAGGCAGTACATACCGGTAGATACGGGAGGGGAGTTGTGACTGCTCCGAGGAGATAAAAAGGGTGTCGTTCCCTGAAAAAGCAATCCCCTCCGTTTGAGTTCCGAAATATTCAATCATGCTAAACTTAATGCTGCTACCACCCAGAAGTTTACCCTTATCAATCCCATCAAAATACCAGATATACGGAACATAATCTGCATACCCCAGAAGGACCAGCTTTTTCATATTCCTGCTTATATCAGCTCCTGTAATCAGGCACTCCACAGCGAATGAATCAACCGGTTCTGCCTTGTAAATCCCTGGTTTTGCTGGTAGTGTATAGACTTTTGTATTTCTGGTCGCCCAATCCTTGGTAAACAGGAACAATGAATCCCTGAACCAGATAAATGCTTCGCAATCATGGGGACTATTTTTTATTCCAAAGGTAAAGTTTACCTGGTCTGAATAGCTGAAATCGATTCGTTCAGCAGTCAGGGTTACATCTCCCACTGCCGGTATATCCGATTTATCAACGACATATATTCTCAGGTTTCTCCGGTTACCCCAATTGTTTCCGAAATCTCCGATAAATATCTGTTGTTGGCTGGAAGTCAATGATTCCCAATCATCATTTTCCCCATTTTCAATCCGGACCACCTGATTAACTTCTCCGGTATTCCGGTCAAAACCATAAAGGGCAGCGTCCCCACCACTGTCATTTATTGTCCAGAGCAGCTCCCTGAACAGTATCAGTCCGGAACTTTCATTTAGTTGATCCGGTAACTGCGGGACAATGATCTCCGGAATAATGTCAACCGGCTCATCAGGTGTTTCCTGTGAATGATTTCCTGAAGCATTATTCCGGACATTACACACCGTCAGGGAGAGTCCGGTCATGATTACCATCAAAAAGTAAACGATCCTGGTCATGTTTTGGGAAAAAATAAGGCAAGGGATGTGGGATGTTGCTCCGGTTTATTGAAGGTCAAATCCAAAGAGTTCAACAAACCGGGTAAAAATATCCGTGTTTTCATAAATACCCATAAAGGTCTCTGCACCCGGTCCACAGGCAAACACCGGAACCATCACACCGGTATGGCCTTTACTCGTATAAGCTCCCCTAACCTCTCCGGATTGGAAATCACCACCATGGATTGCCATCCCTCCGGTTTCATGGTCGGCGGTAATGACCACCAGTGTCTCTCCATCTTTTTCAGCAAAGTTAAGGGCGGCGGCAATTGCCCGGTCAAAATCCAGCATCTCCTCGACGATATAGTCCGTATCATTATCATGCCCTCCCCAGTCAATCATCGAACCTTCCACCATCAGGAAGAATCCCTGCTCATTCGTACCCAGAAGACGGACTGCCGTTTCCACCGCCAGGGGAAGCATATTGCCTCTGCCTTCTGAATACCGGGGATTATGCATATTTGCGGTGAATCCCGCCAGTTTACCCCCTGAGAAATCCTCGATCTCATCCATGGAATTGAGTACCGTATATTCGTTGTTTTCCAGTTCCTTTATGAGATCCCGTCCGTCTTCCCGGTTTGCAAAGTGATCTCTTCCTCCACCGATAAACAGATCAATATCGGTATCCAGAAAGTCAGCGGCAATCTCTTCATAATTGTTCCTGCTCACTTCGTGTGCGATAAATGAGGCAGGTGTGGCGTGGGTGATAGCACTGGTGGAAATAAGTCCTGTTGAAAGGCCATGTTCTTCTGCTATCTCAAGGATCGTTTTCAATGATGTACTGTCCGGCCCCATACCGATCATGCCGTTTTTTGTTTTTTCCCCGCAGGAAAATGCAGTGCCTCCTGCAGCTGAATCCGTTATATAATTGTCAGAGGAATAGGTTTTGATGAATCCGATGTGCTTGCATTTTTCCAATGCCAGGTTCCCTTTATTGGCTGTCATTCCGGCATATATCTGTGAAACACCCATTCCGTCTCCGATAAGGAAAATGATGTTCTTTATCCCGGGTTTTTTCACTTCTGATACTGCTTCATCAGTAACTGGTTTACACGAAGCAACAGCAATAACAAGGATTACAATGAGTTGTAACTTTTTTATCA
>CAYZVJ010000081.1:0-15326 GCA_964481765.1 uncultured Rikenellaceae bacterium
TGTTTTGCTCCCCTTTAAATTCAATGGTATGTTCTATGGCTTTAAGAAAATAGTCGGATGCTTCACTGTAGTTACCCATTTTCCGATAGGTTTCCCCGATGTTGTTGTAGGTTGAGGACAATTCGGTTGACTTCATCCTGAGTTTGACTTCCAGACTGCTGAATAGCCATTCGAGAGCCTCTTCATACTCATTCAGTTTCAGATGAATTAAACCGATGTTGTTGTGGATATTGGCAATGTTGTTGGGATACGTTTCACCCTGTTTTTCGTAAATCCGCAAAGCCGAATGATAATAGTCCAGTGCTTTCTGGAAATCAGTCTGCTGTTCATAAATAAGTCCGAGATTGTTATAAGCCCCTCCGAGATTAACATTATCCATCCCATATCTTTTTTCGTAAAGCCGGGCTCCTTTGAGAATGTAATTGATTGCTTCTTCATTGTGTCTGAGTTTCTGAAGTACCCCCCCGTAGTTAATATACGAAGAGGCAAGTTTCGGATCATCAGGCGAAAAAATCTGTTCTTTCAGATCGATGGATTGTTTAAAATTTTCGAGTGCTTTGGTATAATCACTCAGATAATAATAACATCCACCGAGGTTATTATATATATAGGATAGTGTGTTGTCAGCTATCCCAAGGTTTTCCCGGATTTGAATGGCTTTTATAAGGGATGCAATAGCTTCGTTATAATGACTGACGCCATATGAATAGGAACCTTTTGCATAGTAGAAATCGGAGAATAAGGTATCTTCTGCTTCTATCTGTTTTACCAGGAGGTCTTCAGCAATCCCCAGGATTTTTTCCACCCTGTCAAAATTTCTTAATTTATTCTGAATGATTGCCTGCTTGATCATGCAATCGGAGAACCTGGCCCAGTTTCCGAGTTGTTCATATCCTGAGGCTGCCTGTTCAAAGCCTTTCAATGCCAGTTGGTTATCGTCCGGATTGTCCCTGGAAAACAGAGTATAAGCCTCCCGGTATACGGAATCGACATCAGCCGATTCTTCCTGACTGCTTGATTGAGCCATACCCGTGGAGAGTGTTATCGACAAAAGAACCGGACAAAGCAGGAAGAACAGGAACATTCCTCGCTTGTCCCCTCTCGTTTTTTGTCTCTTAAAGGAGTTGTCCTGGTTATTCGGATGGAAAGCAGACCGAAACATTCCGAAAAATTTTATTTTATCCGGTCAATATTAGGATTTTATCGGATGAAATCAAAATAGTATCCTGATCCGGCATCTATTGTCCCGGAATGGTGAAAAACAGGAACTGTATATTTAGAATAAATCTAAATTAGGACTTGTTCGTCAAAAAGTTGAAAAAACAGGGTAACCTTTTTGCCTTTTTCAGAATAAAGGGGTGAAGGCATCCTGTAAATGTCAAACAGTAACTTTAAATAATTAATCTTAAAACAACAAATCATGAAAACATTTGAACATTTTGAAGCCATTGAATTGACCGATTATGAATTGCTTATGATAAAAGGAGGAGACGGAGAAGGAGAAGGAGAAGGTGATGTGATCATTATTCCTGATTAGACATTGGAGATGATGAGTTGGTCTTCTATTCCTGAATTATGTGGAATAGAAGTAGTTACAATATTGATACAAGACTTTACGGATTATTCTGTCGGGCAGGATAGGTGATTGGTTAGTAGGGTTATGAGAAAATCATTTAAAAATGTCTCAAGAGGACGCATAAGGATATTCGATCAATATAAAAATAAATGCAACTAAAAATAAACCATTAAATAATAATATGCTATGGAAAGAAGAATCAATTATTCAAGATTTACCGACAGGTATCTTGATGGAGAACTCAAAGGACAGGAGCAACAGTGGTATGAGGATGAGCTGCTGTCAAATCCTGATCTGGCACAGGACCTGGAGCTGCATCGGGAAGTGAATCAGGCCATTCGGGAAACGGATGTCATACAATTCAGAAATCAATTGGATAAAATACACGATTCAATTGAACCTGAATATCAGCAGTCCATTGCCCGGAAGGTCATACACAACAAATATGCACGAATTGCAGCTGCCTCGGTAGTTGTCTTAGTGGCTATCGGATTATTTTTGAATAATATACTGAGCAAACCTGCGGATAGTACAGAACTGTTTCAGCGCTATTACCAGGCTCCTGTATTGTCAGTTACTGTCCGGTCTGATGCTGCGATGGACAACCTGTTTCATGAAGCGGTTATCCATTTCAACAACGGACAATTCGCGGATGCTTTAACTCTGTTTGAGCAGGTAGTAGCAATGGACAAGAGTAACATGAAAGCACACCTGGCAACAGGGATCAGTAATATCGAGATCAACCAGCCAAAAGAAGCAGAGAAATCGTTTGAAACTGTCATCGGTCACAAAGACAACCTCTATGTTGATCAGGCAGACTGGTTCCTGGCACTTTGCTATCTGGAGACAAACGACCTTGATAATGCAATGCTGCAGTTTGATAAGATTGCTTCGAATGATCGTTCGTATAAGCAGAATGAAGCAAAACGGATACTGAAGAAGCTGAACAGGTAGATCCTGTTTACTATACAGGCTTTATCTCGGGTTCACATCAGGTCTGAGGTAATCGTGCAATGAAGTCATTTAGTCTGGCACATAAGAGGATTGAAAGCGATGGATAGAGAGAAGAAAATAAAAAACCTGGAGAATAGAGTTGCAAAACTCGAACTATTATTAAATGAGAAAGAGAAAGAGATTGCTAAAATGAAATCTGCTTTCCTGTCGAATATTTCTCACGAGATCAGGACACCGATGAACTCCATCATCGGATTTTCAAACTTGTTGGCAAGTGATGATCTCACCGGTGACCAGAGGGATCTTTACCTGCAATATATCAACAGCAGCAGTGAGGATCTTTTATGTTTCATTGAGAACCTGATTGATATGGCGATGATCGATTCCATGCAATTGGATGTGCAGGAAAAAGATTGCTGTCTGAACGATCTGTTTGACGAACTCTATTCTGTTTTTAACCGGGAAAGACACAGGAAAGAGAAACATAGTGTGGCTCTTTTGATGGAGAAACCGGCCAAAGACAGGGATGTGGTTATCAGGACCGATGCCATGAGGCTGAACCAGATCATGTCGAATCTGATCAGTAATGCGCTTAAGTTTACCGAAAAGGGGATTATTGTGATGGGTTATGATCTGTCGGATAAGGATCTAATCCGGTTCTTTGTGAAGGATACCGGACGAGGATTAGAGATGATTGAACAGCGGCAGGTATTTGAAAGTTTTGTTAAAGAACCCCTGGGGAAAAATATGGATATCCGGGGTGTAGGCCTTGGGTTATCGATATGTAAAGGTCTTGTCAATATTCTGGGAGGGGAGATATGGGTCGAACCCAACACAAAAAGAGGATCCGTATTTACTTTTTACCTGCCGAAGAAAATATCAAAAAATAGAAACAAATCAGTCCGGTTGGTTCATCAGGAAACTAAGAATGACCTTTTTATCACCGGACAGGAAATGGCGATCTGAGGCAATTTCTATGATCTGAAATACGATCATATGATGAAAGGAATGACAGATTGAGGTAATCGGGGTAAAACAGGAGTTGTGGTATGCGTCAGGAATTGTTCTCTGACCATTCACCTGCCCTGGCAGGGAACCGGCAGAGGGCTTCCTTACAGTCTGCTTAACAATGTACACACACCCAGTCGCATCCGGCTAATTATCAGCGGTTAGTTGGAACCCTCCGGAAAACTCCTGTTTTTACCCCTTTTCCTAGGGGGGATGGACTGATTTTATAGTAATCGGAATATTCTTTACTTCAACAAATTATTTTTAATCAAAAATCTTTGCATCATAAAAGCAAATAAATTATGATTGAGGGTATTACAAAGGGCTAAAATGCAATGTTGCTTTTTATTAAACCTTTGCATATTTATTTGTAACTTACCTATAGAAAATCAACAACTGAGTAGATAAGGCTACCACACTGCATTTAGCCTTAAGGTGTATACCATTATAACAGTATATAACAAAAATAATTTAAAATAATAGCCATGAAAACTACAAGATCTCTTTTACCCCTTATTTTCATCTTCTTTTGCACAAGATCATTAGGCCAGGAATATCTGTTTACAACAGAAGAATTGGAAAATTTGCCTGTTTTTAATTCCATTGAGAAAGCTAAAAAAAATCCCGAAAAGGTATATAAATTAGTTTTTTATTACCAAAACTTAACAACTGTACCTCAGGAGATTACTCTTTTTCAAAATCTTCAGATGCTTGATTTAGGAGAGAATAAGATTACAGAATTATCTCCTGAACTTTTTGAATTAAAAAATCTTCAGATTCTAGGTTTATCACATAATCAATTAAAAAGTATACCTCCTGATATAAGGAAACTGAAGAATCTTAAGGAACTGATTATATGGAATAATCAGTTAAAGGATTTACCAAAAGAAATTAAAGAATTAAGAAAACTCGAAGTTCTTGAATTAAAAGACAACCCTATCCCAATTGAGAATCAAAAAAAAATTAAAGAACTTTTACCTGATACAAAAATAATGTTTTAACGAATGTTCGTTCATTTCTTTAAAATATTATTCAGGTATTTTAATAAGCACCTTCACAGCATGGTTCTTGTCTTTATTGGACTGACTGTAGGCTACACATGCAGCATCTTTATGATTTATTATTTTCTCTATGAAATTAATTATGATCATTATCATCAAAATAAAGACAGGATTTATCGTGTTATTTCAGAGCATGAGGAATATGAAGTCTCAGTCCCTTTGACTTCGATAAAATTAGGACCTGCTTTGCAAAATGATCTTCCGGAAATTGATGACTTTGTAAGAATTTATACAATAAATAATACTTGGATAAAACATAAAGAAGACTATATCCCTGAAGAATTCTTCGTGTGTGCTGATCCAACCATATCAAACATATTTACAATTGATATATTAGAAGGGAATAAGCAAAATTTGATAACACCGGGTTCTGTTATTATTTCTGAGAGGATGAAGAATAAATATTTTCCACTGGAAGATCCTGTTGGGAAATACATTGAAGTAAAAACAAGATATAGAACCTTTGCACTTGCTATTACAGGTGTTTTTAAAGACCTGCCACCAAATTCAACTTTCAAAGCAAATTTTATAACCCACTTTCATCATGCAAGAGAACATCTGAGAGTTGGGTTTGAGAAGAACGGTTACCCTGCCCCTGAATCCTGGGTTGATGCTTATTATCAAACATATATATTATTAAAAAGGAACACCAATATACAACATCTGTCCGCTAAATTGCCTGATTTTTCCAGCCGTCATTTGCCGGAATTTTTAATGGTAAATTTCAAATTGCAACCACTACTTAAAATTTATTTTGAATCGGACGAATTAGTAAATAATAATACACCTCAAGGGAAGAAAAAGATTATTTATACACTTCTATTCGTAGCGTTTATGATATTAATTGTAGCAAGTGTAAATTATGTTATTTTTTCTATTGCAAACGGGTTGTCAAAGATTAAAGAAATAGGGATTAAAAAAACCTTTGGGGCTACCAAACAGCAACTTCAGATACGGCTCTTTGGCGAATCGATAATGATATCGGTATTTTGCCTTCTGTTATCGATATTAATAATTAGTTTATTAATACCTGTTTTAAGAAATGATTTTCAACTTGACATTTCCCCGATTTTAATGCATAAACCATTATTCTGGATATTGATTTTTATATTATCATGTTTAATTGGGATTGTTGCCGGAGGATATACCTCGGTTTATTTGCTAAAACAACCGGCAAATTCCATTTTGTCAGGTAATTTCAGGATCGGTGGACTTAAAACGAAATTTTTAAATTATCTGTTGTTGTTTCAAATTGTTATTTTTTCCGGTTTGATCGTTTCAACTTTGATAATTAATAAACAAATCAGATTCAGTTTGGATCGCGAATTAGGTTTTGATAAAAAGAGTCTGCTTGTTTTGGAAGGTTTCAACAAAGACAATATTGACCATCTTGAATCCTTTAAGCATTACTTACTGAGCAGCAAAAATATTCTAAAAATATCAGGAGCATTAAGCCCTTCACCTCCTTCAAAGTTGCTTATGTTTCTTCCTTTCTATCCTGCATCAAATCCTGAAAATAAGTTATTGATCGATTTACTATACGTTGATTATGAATTTATTGAAACGCTTCAACTGGAATTAATAGAAGGAAGATCATTTTCAGAAGAATATTCTGACGACATGAAAAATGTTGTTATCATAAACAAGCAAGGGGTGAAAGATTTAGGGTTGACTGATCCGGTTGGTGAACGTCTTGACCTTGGGGATGGTGAAATTGTCACAATTATCGGAGTCATAGAAGATTTTTGTGTAAAAACAATCCACGAAAGGACAAGACCATTACTATTATATGTTTATCCGAATTCAGCCGATAAACTTTATATTCTCGTTAGCAGTTCACATGCCTCAGAGGCCCTGAAATTTATTCGTAATAGCTGGTATTTATTTTTACCTTCTTCACCTTTTACGGTAATGCAATATGAAGATGCTCAGAGAAAACAATACTCGGATGAATTTAGTTTATTACGGATTCTCGTCCTTCTCACAATTATAGCTATACTTTTATCATGTTTTGGACTTTACAGCATAATACAATATACTTCAAGTAAAAAGCTCAAAGAAATAGCAATCAGGAAGGTTTTTGGAGCCTCTGTTGAGAATATCTTTTTTAGCTTGCTTAAGTCCTACATGTTTCTTGTAATTATGGGTACAATGATTGCAGTTTTTATATCTAATTATTTAGTTAATCGTTGGTTAGATAATTTTGCCTATACTCCTAAAGTAACTTTGATTCCTTATCTGGAGACCTTTTTGTTAACTTTATTTATTGTATTTGGAACCCTTGTTTATCAGATTATCAAAGCTTCAAGGACAAAACCGGTTGATTTACTGCATTATGAATAGATTTTATTGACCAGATTGAGCCTTTAAATATCGAAACCAGATACCCATCTCAAAAAGATAGATTAATACAGAGTCTGACTAAAGAAAAATGTATTGAATTGATTAAAACAACAAAAGATCTGCAAGAATGGATAAAAATGAGGTTATAAATATACTAAAAATCTATGTTAGTTTATTAAACGACCATTTTGATTTGGATAAAGTGGTTTTGTTTGGTTCCTATGCCAGTGAAAAACAACATCACGATAGTGATATTGATGTAGCTGTAATTGTTAACAGCATTGATGGTGATTATTTTACATATACTCCTGTTTTATGGAAATTGCGAAGACAAGTTGATGATAGAATTGAACCCCTCTTATTTGAGAAAGGAAAAGATAAAAGCGGATTTTTAACTGAAATTATGAAAAACGGGATTGAGATAAAAAGCGATAATAGTGTATCACCCGGTGAGTAATGTATTTTATCCCTCCAATATTCTGACCAGATCGGTATTCACATAATACACTTCTTTACCATCTTTTTTTGGAGTGAGTATTGCCAGCCGGGTTAGGTCTGACATGTATTTAGTCAGTGTTGTCCTGCTGGTCTTGCCCGAAATATCCCCGATTATTTTGGGCTTAATATATGGTTGAGTAAACAGAACCTCGTTTATTTCTTTATTGTACCACCTCAATTCTTCCCTGGCGTATTCCAATGTTGCTTTCATCTGATCAATTATCTCATCGATAATTTGATTGGTGTGATTTGATGTCTGTTCTACTGCCTTAAGCATGAACAGTATCCAGTTTTTCCATGATTTTCTTTGTGTAACGGCTCCCAGGTTGTAATAATAATCTTCCTTATTCTCTATTATGTATTTACTTAAGTAAAGGACAGGATGAGATAATAAGCCTTGATTTACCAGGTACAGGAGGTTCAATATCCTTCCTGCCCTTCCATTTCCGTCTGAAAACGGGTGAATTACTTCGAACTGGTAATGAGCTATAGCCATTTTGAGCAACGGGTCGGTTGGGTATGTTTCATGATCGTTCAGGTAGTGGATGAGGTTTCCCATTTTCGACTCGATAACACCTTTTCCTCTTGGAGGCGTAAAGATTACCTCTCCGGGTCTTAATTCACTTTGCCCCATCTTTATTACAACTTGTGATTGTGGTGATCTGATACCTTGCCTGGTGTTTTTTACCTGTTGATATACCTTTATTATAGAGTCCTGATCTACTTTCCCTTTTTCCTGAATGTCGTAATATCCTGTCCACAAGGCTTCTCTGTATCTCAACACTTCCTTGGTATTGGGACTGGCATCTTCTTCCTTTACAGAATCCGATACGGCTTTGTATAATTCATCCTCTGTGGTAAATATGTTCTCAATCGCAGAAGAACTTTGTGCTTCCTGGAGTGTGATTGTATTTACAAGCATATTAGGATTGGGAAGTCTCAGAATGTTTCTGTTTAACTGTGCAAGTGCTCTGCCTGCATACCCCCACCTTAATAGAATTTCATTATCAATAACTTCATCGGGAGGGGGTAATAATGGTAATTGATTATAAGGTTTGTTTCTGTCAAAAGGATCTGCATTGTTCATGTCCATTTTTATCAGTTTTTTGAACATATTGCAAATATATGTTCATTTTTTGATATTTCAAACCCATTATGTTCATTTTGTTGTGTATTTCCGGACACATACTCTTTGTTACTCACGCGACTGTTTCACGTGACTTCAGGTGGTTGAATGAACGATCTGGAATGGTCCGCACAGGACTTCGTTCTACTGGAGCAGCCCCAATGTCATTTCGATCCGCCGCCTGGCGGAGAGAAATCTTCTCACAATCAAGAAGGTATGTAATGCAAAAATTCAGGCAATCATTATTAGAATATTTCTCACCTGACTCTGTCAGGATTCGAAATGACAGGATTAGCAGAACCTGGATCCCCCTGTGTCATTTTTATTCTTACCACGAACGGATGGTGCACGACCAGTGTCGTAGTACGAAAAAATGTGTCCTGTCTGACCGGTCGGACCAGCTTACGCAAACCTGCCACACTAGCCAGTGGTCGGACCGGAGTTGCTCTGAAGGAGTGGATCTCATAGAGTGGCTTGACTGGCTGACCGCACCTGGCCGGTCGCACACAGAGAAACCCAGTGAGTAATTCATTTTTATATCTGAAATCAAGGATAACCGGTTTTTTTGGCATATTCTTTGTAAATTTACATATTGGATTGAGTGTGAATGAAATACTTTCAGAACCGCTAATCTAAACCTGAAATGAAGAAAACCTGTTTTCTTCCAGCCCTTGTTATCTTTTCTTATTATGTCAGTGGCTGATAATCTTAGTATTGTTCAGCAAATGACCGATAAACTCACCAACTATTTCAAATGAAATGGCAGTGGGAGATATGATGTGTGTAATACAAAACATTAAGAATTATCAGAGTTTTGTAAAATAAAATATGCTAAAACACCTAATCATAAGTTTTTACCGACAGGTAAAATTTAATAAAACATTACATGCATTAAATTTCTTAGTATTAACATTGGGATTTGTAATTCTTTTATTTATTTTTTTCTTTTTAAGAAATGAATTCAGATATGAGTATTTTCAAAAAAACAAAGATTCAATTTTTCGGATAATAACTGTAAATAATACTTCCAGGGATAGAATGCCCTTTACTCCTCCTGCACTGAGTATAGCATTAAAAGAAGAATTTCCACAAATAAAAGATATAACAAGGTATTCATTGGGAAACAGGGAATTATTAAAAACAAATAATTATTCAGATGTATTTCAAATAGGAGAGTGCGATGAGTCGTTTTTTGATATTTTTTCTTTTAAATTAATTAAAGGAAGCTTAAAGTCGTTCATTTATAAAAACGAAGTAATAATTATTACAAATAATACAAGCAATAAATTTTTTGGAAATGAAGACCCTATAGGTAAGGTAATTAAAAGCAGTTATGGATTTAATTATTTGGTAATCGGAGTAATGGAAGATTTACCAAAACAATCCCATATTCAATTTGATGCTCTCACTCCATTTAGTAGGTATAAAAATTTAGACCGATGGTCTAATTACCAGCATTATCAAACCTATGTTTTATTTTGGGAAAACGCCAGTTTTACTAAAAAAATTTATCAAAGGCTAAGATATTTTTTAAAAGATCATGTAAAAGATTATCAGTTGTTGGAATTCCAATCCTTGAATAATATTCATTTTAATTCCGATTTTGATGATCCATGGGTTACAAACAAAGGTGATAAACGCTTGATATATTTGCTAATTTCAGCATCCCTTATTTTAATTTCTGTAATGCTCTTTAATTACTTTAATTTAACTACTTCTCTATACATATCAAGAACTAAAGAATTTTCAATTAAAAAAGTTTTAGGATTAAACTCTGATAAGATATTGTATGAACATATTTTTGAAAACATATTCTTTATTTTGATCAGTGTTTGTGCTTCATTGCTGTTATTTTATATTGTTATCGAGTTTTTTGGATCATTAATAAATTTCGATATTAACTTACAAAATCAAACTAAATCATTTTTTTCTATTAGCATTGTTTTTATCGGCATAATGATAATACCTGCTATTGTTACCCATTTCATATGCAAAATTAATTTATCGGAATTTTCATTAAGCAGTTCAATTAATTTTGGTATAAATCCAAAATATAGAATACTGGGAATGACATTACAAGTATTAATTTCGGTAGTTATTATATTTTTTGCTATTGTAATTTCAAATCAATTAATCTATATAAAAAACAAAGAATTAGGTTACGATTATAAAAATATTGTTTATACACCTATTTATTTATGGAGATATAAAACAGAAACAATCAGGGAATTATTACTTAAAGATCCCAACATAATATCTGCTTCTGCAGCATCTGATCTTCCAATTAATTTGACTTTTAAAAGACTGTTAACTGATTGGGATGGTAAAACAGTTGAAGGAGATATTAATGTATACCTTATGTTTACTGATATAGGCTTTATTGAAACTTTTAATAGTAAATTAATTGAGGGTACTTTTTTCTCGAAAGATTTTACACTTGATAGTTATTATCATGAGGCAGCCAATGTGTATTACGTGGTAAACGAAGAAGCAGTAAAACAAATGCAATTAAAAGATCCTATAAATAAAAAGTTTAATTGTAACGGATTTAATGGAGAAATAATTGGAGTAGTTAAAGATTTTCATTTCAGACCTTTACAAAAAAAGATTGAACCTCTGTTTATTCAATTTAATCCGGAGAATTGGTTATATCTTTTTATAAAACTAAAAGAAATTGATAGAAGTACCTTAAATTATATCAAATCATCAATCGAAAAATTTGAGAATAAAGGTTACCCGGTTGAATTTAAATTTTTAGAAGATGATTTTAATAATTTATACAGGCCGGTGAGAAGAATAGCTTATGCAACAATAGTTTTTGCAGTAACAGCATTTATTCTATCTATTATTGGATTGATTGCAATAATCTCATTTTTAGAACAGAAAAAACAGAAACAATTTGCCATTAAAAAGGTTTTTGGAGCACAGTCATACAGGATTATTAAAGATTTTGTTATAGAACTATCATGGTATTTAGTGCCTTCACTTCTAATTGCTGCTATTATTGGTTATTATGGCACAAAGGAATGGTTACAAACTTTTGTGTATCAGCCATCTTATCCATATCTACAGCTTGCTTTAGCTATTGCTTTTATATACATTCTTATCGTAATATTGGTATATTTTAAAGTAAGGAAAACAACAAACTTAAATCCAAGTGAGACATTGAAATATGAGTAAATAAAAGAGTAAGTGCAAACATATTGACAATATAAGTTTTTGAATAGTCTTTTTGTTCATTTAGAAACATATTTGACACTCTTCGAAAATTATCCGATACAATTCGAAAAGAATTTAACAAACTTCACAGACAATTCTGTACAGTAAGTCTGAAATAAATAACCTTTAGTACCACTTGCCTACGCATAGTGGTAAAGTATTGCGGAAAAGGCTACAGCCTGCAATACTGAAGGAGTTGTTCGTACATCACACGCAAGGGGATTGTAAATGGGAATTAGCAAGGTAGTCTAGTTTCCGAATATATGATAAAATTATTATTTCTTCATATACTCTTATTTTAAAGATAAAGAATACAGTATGAACATTATCCACATAATAACGAATGTTGTTTCATCTGAAATTAAAACAGATTTCACCTTAACTCCGTTAGAAGGATCCAACGCTGTCTATAAGATAAATGCTAAGAACAAGCCTTCGTTGATAATAAAACTGTACCAAAATAAAGAACAATTTGTTCGTGAAGAATATGCTCTTAGAATAATGAAAGGGACTAAAATAAAATCCCCCAAAATTATTAAGTCCGGGAAATGCGAAGAAAAATGCTACTGGATAATATATGAATATATCAATGGTAAAATACTGAATGATTTAAATGATCAAAATCTGAGTAAAACACTTTTTTTTGATCTGGGACAACAACTATCATTAATTCATAATATAATATCATTTAGTGAATTATCTCAACTGGAAAGGGATGATTATATTAGGAAATGTTTTTCAAAATTTGTGAATAGTGCTTTTCAATATTACAATACTCTTTGTTCGTACCATCTTCCTGAGCAATCTATTATTAAGAAAGCATTCTATATTGTAAATAAATATAAAGAACTTTATCTTATAGAAGATGATTTCAGAGTTATAGTAAATGATTATAGCTCTAAGAATTTAATAGTATCAACAATAAAAAAGAAATTGATATTATCAGGTATAATTGACTTTGAGTTCTTAATGTTCGGAAATCTTCATAGGGATTTTATTTTATTACTTGACTATTTTATAGAAAATAATCAGCTAGAAGTTTTTTTTTAAAGGGATACAATAGTATGATACAAGTTCTTATTACCGAGATAATGAGCCTTAATACATTAATATTTGCCCTCCACCATATTTTGGAATCTTGTTGTATTGCAATAAAATATGATTTTAAAAGATATTCATTAGAAATAGCTAGATTAAATAAAATGTTGGATTATTTTCATTCAATATATCATTAATCATTTATAACATTAGTATTTTTGTGTTTAACCTGCATTTTTACTCAAATGATCCACTTCCCTTTTTATAAGCAGTTGGATGCGATGGATTGCGGCCCTGCCTGCCTGCGGATGATTGCAAAATTTTACGGAAAGAACTATACCCTTCAAACCTTACGGGAGCGAAGTTATCTATCCAGGGAAGGTGTTTCCATGCTTGGTATCAGCGATGCTGCAGAATCGATTGGGATCAGGACAAAAGGTGTTCGGATCAGTTTTGAACAACTGAAAAGTGAAGCTCCCCTGCCATGTATTGTCCACTGGAAACAAAAACATTTTGTCGTTGTTTATAAAATCAGGGGAAACAGGATCTTTGTGTCTGATCCGGTTTATGGAAGGGTCAAATATTCTAAAGAGGAATTTTTAAAAGGCTGGGTCAGTACTAAAAAAGAGGGTGAAGAAATGGGTCTCTGCCTGCTCCTTGAACCTACGCCTGACTTTTATAAATACGATGACGAGAAGAGCAACAAAGGAACTTTGAATTTCCTGTTTTCCTACCTGCGTCCGTATAAAAAATTCATGATCCAGCTAGTCCTCGGGTTACTCCTTGGGAGTCTTATCCAGTTGATCTTCCCTTTCCTGACCCAGCAGGTTGTCGATTTTGGTATCAATAACCAGGACATCGGCTTTATCTACCTTATATTAATCGCCCAGTTTGCCCTGTTTATCGGGAGAATGTCGGTTGACTTTATCCGGGGTTGGATATTGCTGCACCTGGGAACAAGGGTAAACATATCCCTGATCTCCGATTTTCTGATTAAACTGATGAAGTTACCCATAGCTTTTTTCGATACCAAGATGATCGGAGATCTTTTGCAGCGGATTGGTGATCATCACAGGATCGAGCTCTTTTTGACTTCTGCTACCCTGAATATTCTATTTTCATTTGTAAACCTTGTGATCTTTGGAATAGTATTGGCTGTTTACAGCATGAAGATCTTCTGGATCTTCCTGGTTGGAAGCGCTCTTTATATTATTTGGGTTTACCTGTTTATGAAAAAGAGAAGGGAACTGGATTTTAAACGATTCAGCCAGTTATCGGACAATCAAAGCAGCCTTATTCAACTGATTACGGGAATGCAGGAAATTAAGCTGAATAACATTGAGAAGCAAAAGCGATGGGAATGGGAATCCATTCAGGCAAAATTATTCAGGGTGAATGTAAAATCGCTGTCCTTAAACCAGTACCAGCAGGCCGGGGCAACATTTATCAACGAGGCAAAAAACATACTGATCACCATAATTGCTGCAACATCTGTTATCTATGGTGATATGACCCTGGGTATGATGCTGGCGGTTCAATATATCATAGGCCAGTTAAATGCTCCTTTGGATCAGATGATCGGCTTTTTCCACCGGACACAGGATGCCAGGATCAGCATGGAAAGGTTGGGTGAGATCCACCTTAAAGAGGATGAAGAATCTCCGGATGAACCCAAGACCGGTATTCTTCCCCGGATCAGGAGTTTAACGATTTCAGGATTATCCTTTCAGTACGAAGGACCACATTCCCCGTTGGTATTACAGAATGTTGAACTTGAAATTCCCGAATCAAAGGTAACCGCCGTCGTAGGAGTTAGCGGAAGCGGAAAGACGACCCTGGTTAAACTGTTGCTTGGATTTTATCCACCCACAAAGGGAGAGATTAAAATAGGCGATATTTACCTGCGCAACTTCAGCAACCGGATATGGAGGGATAAATGTGGTGTTGTTATGCAGGATGGTTTTGTTTTTTCCGATACCATTGCTAAAAATATCGCTATGGGAGATGAAGCTGTTTCCACGGAGAAATTGATGCATTCGGTTAAAGTAGCCAATATCCAGGAGTTTATTGAATCGTTGCCTTTGGGATATAACACAAAAATCGGTGCGAATGGCCATGGATTAAGCCAGGGGCAGAAGCAACGTATATTGATCGCCCGTGCTGTTTATAAGAATCCTGAGTTTTTGTTCTTCGACGAGGCAACAAATTCTCTGGATGCCAATAATGAAAAGATCATCATGGATAATCTTCAGGAATTTTTTACCGGGAAAACCGTTGTTGTAGTTGCACACCGTTTGAGCACAGTTACCAATGCCGATCAGATTGTTGTGCTGGGAAAGGGGGAAATTGTTGAAAGAGGGACACATAATGAATTGACAAAGCTGAAAGGGTCGTATTATAACCTGGTAAAGAACCAGCTTGAATTGGGGAATTGAAGAAATGGTTGATTGGTTGAATGGTTGAATGGTTGAATGGTTGAATGGTTGAATGGTTGAATGGTTGA
>CAYZVJ010000082.1:0-9327 GCA_964481765.1 uncultured Rikenellaceae bacterium
AACATGTAATTCACCACAATAAAGCGGCGAATTTAAAATCGAAACTGGCCAAACACGTCGGCAGCTTATAATGTTTCCCATCTAAAAAAAAAAGCCTTCCCAGTTTGAGAAGGCTTTTTTTTATGTATCTACCAATTATTTCTGTATTTTTATTATGACAACACGAAAGTACCGTCAGATCCAACATGGGAGATTATAAAAACCTGCGCATAAAAGAGTGGGCACTTGAAGATCGTCCAAGGGAAAAGCTGCTGAATAAAGGAATCGGCAGCCTGAGCGATGCCGAATTGATTGCTATTTTAATTGGTTCCGGTAGTAAAAATGAAACGGCTGTGGAGCTGGCAAAGAAAATTCTTAATACGGTTCAGAACAGCCTGAATGAACTCGGAAAATTGAATGTGGAGGATCTCCAGAGACTAAAAGGTATTGGTGAAGCAAAAGCCATCACAATCATTGCTGCGCTTGAGCTTGGCAGAAGAAGAAAGCTTGCTGAAATAAAAAACAAGAAAAAGATCACGGGAAGCAGGGATGTGTTCGAGTTTTTTCAGCCTCTCCTGGGGGACCTGCCTCATGAAGAGTTTTGGATCCTTCTGCTCAACCGGTCAAACAGAGTCCTCGATCAGCATAAAATCAGCCAGGGTGGAATTTCCGGTACCGTGATCGATATACGGATGATATTGAAAAATGCGATTGATAAACTGGCCTGCTCCCTGATTCTCTGTCATAACCATCCTTCAGGGAATCTTCAACCCAGTGATTCGGACATAAAAATTACCACCAAGTTGAAAGAGGCAGCTCAGATCATGGATATTCAGGTTCTTGATCACCTGATTGTCACTGATAATAGCTATTTTAGCTTTGCCGATGAAGGAATTTTATAATTAAATACAATCCATTTTGAATATTCAAATTCTTTCACAGGAAGAGATTGATTATAAGAAATGGGATAAGTGTATCGACTCATCCCTGAATGGAACTGTTTTTGGCCATTCCTGGTACCTTAACCTGGTATGTGAAAACTGGGGAGCACTTGTCCTGGATAATTACGAAACCATCATGCCGCTCCCCCTGGGCAGCATGTTTAACAACCCGGCGGTCATTTCACCCTGCCTTGCTCCCCAGCTTGGTGTTTTTTCACCCCGGCTACCTGCCCCTGAGATAATCGATGCTTTTCTCTCTTCACTCCGGTCCAGGTTCAGATACATAAGAATTGGATTGAATAAGTACAACCTGATCAGTGACGAGACATTCAAAATAAAGACAGCTCGGTCATACAACCTGGATCTGATTTATTCCCATTCTAAACTTTTCCAGGCATATTCCAGAGAAACAAAGCAACTAATTCAAACCGGATTATCCAATAAGGTGACCGTAATGAATGGAGTTCCTTTCCAGGAATTCATCCGCTTTTACCAGTCTCTTTGCAATGGATCCTCCAAAATCAACAAGGAGAACTTTTACAATACCTTGCGAAGAGTGATCTCATTCTCAATCCTGCACCATCTCGGCGAATTGTATGGAGCCTATTCCGCAGAAAACAACCTCATCGCAGCAGCCTTTGTAATCAGAACTTCTCAACGAATCATCCTTCTTGTTTCTGCCATGCAATATGATTCATCAGGAATGTCTGCTTTTTCAATTCTTCTTGACCACCTGTTAAAACAATATGCAGAAAAAAAACTGACCATAGATTTTGAAATTCTGCCCTGTTCGGGAAGGTACCTGCATATGTGTAAATCATATTCAGATAAAATGGAATTCATGCGCCTGTTCGATTCAGTTTATACAGGATTCGGTGCCAAAATATTCAATTACCCCATCATTCTTTATAATCAGCTCCCCTGGCACAATAAACTGTTCGAGAAAGTCCATCACATGACCTCAGATACCACCGGCAGCATTACGATCTGAATACCCTGACATCCGAGGTATCTTTGCATTGTGTTAATAATTGTTCGAGGGTGGTATTAAGCACGGGATGCCGTAAAGAAGGAACCAGCTCACACAATGGGATTAAAACAAATCTTCGCTCCGCCAATCTGGGATGAGGGATTACCAATGTTTCGGTGTTTATGATGAAATCATCATAGAAGAGGAGATCTATATCTATACTCCGTGCGGAGTACCTTTTGTCATCTCTGGTTCTTCCAAGTTTCTTTTCAAGGTCAAGCAAATGACGCAATAGGTTTTCAGGATCAAGCGGTGTTTCGATCTCAAGAACCTGGTTCAGGAATTCGACCGGATGGTCAAACCCCCAGGGTGCAGTTTCATAGATGGACGACTGATTAACAACGGATCCAATCTCGTCATGGATGGTATTGAGAGTCCGCTCAAGCATTTGTAACCGGTCGCCCTGATTACTTCCTATAATTATATACGCCCTTGCCATGGGGATATCGTTTTTTGTTCAAACGATGCAAAATGAAGAATAATTCGTTAATTTATAAAGATTAATCTTTTAATTTCGATAAGCCCGCTATCTTTTTCTAAATGACCCTATTTTTATTTTCACCATAAGGTTCTAAATTTGCATTCACCAAATTTCAAAAACCAACCCATGAAAAATTTCTTGAAATATACACTCGCCACCATTGTTGGTGTGATCCTGTCATCATTCATCCTGTTCCTTCTGTCCTTTGGCCTCCTGGGAGCAATGATTTCTGCCGGAGATAAACCGGTAATTGTCCAGTCCAATTCTATTCTTGTTTTGCCAATAAATCAGGACATTCCCGACCGGGGATCAAAAAATCCCTGGGGAAATTTCAATCCCTTTACCATGTCATTTTCTCCCCAAATTGGATTGAATGAGATCCTGGATAATATTAAAAAAGCAAAAACGGACGAAAACATCAAGGGTATCTATCTCGAAACCGGTATGGTTTCTCCCGGAATATCGACCACCTATGAGATACGGAATGCACTGCTTGATTTCAAAGAATCAGGCAAGTTCATTCTTTGCTATACCAACGATCTCCTGCCTCAGTCTACGTATTATCTGGGAACGGTAGCCGACAGTCTTTTTCTCAATCCTTCCGGTGTGTTTCAATTTTTCGGATTGCGTTCCGAGGTCACGTTTTACAAAAATGCGTTGGATAAACTGGGCATAGAAATGCAGATTGTCAGGCATGGAAAGTTTAAGAGTGCTGTTGAACCCTACATCAATGAAAGGATGAGTAAGGAGAGCCGTGATCAAACCCTCAGTTTTATAAGACCCATTTGGAATGAAATGTTGAATGGAATATCGGAAGAACGTGGATTGACTACTGTCCAATTGAATGAACTGGCAGATAACCTGGTTATTAATTCTGCTGAAGCAGCTATTCAGGAATCGTTGGTCGATGGATTGAGATATTATGATGAAATACTGGATATCCTGAAAGAACTCTCAGGAATCGAGCGTGATAAAAAGCTTCACCTTGTCAGTATGACAAACTATTCAAAAGTTCCTGGAAAGAGGCAGCACAAGGGATTGGCTAAGGACAAAATCGCCATGATCTATGCATCCGGAATCATTACTTTCGGGGAGGAAAATGAAGCGGGAATTGGAGCTACTAACTTTTCAAGGGTAATCCGTAAAGCCCGGGAGGATTCATCGATAAAAGCCATCATCCTGCGCATCAACTCACCCGGGGGTATCTCTATCGCTGCAGACCAGATCTGGAGAGAAGTCGAACTCGCCAGCCGTGTAAAACCGGTGATTGCGTCTATGGGTAATGTTGCTGCTTCCGGAGGATATTATATAGCGGCACCTGCCAACACAATCCTGGCAAATCCTACAACCATTACCGGATCAATCGGGGCTTTTGCAACCATCCCGAATGCCCAGAAATTACTGAATGATAAACTCGGCATCACCTTCGATGTGGTGAAAACAAATCAATACGCAGACTTTGGATCATTTTACAGACCCTTGAACAATGCTGAAAAAGAGTATCTTCAAGCCGGCATCGAAAAGACCTATGATGATTTTGTATCCCGTGTAGCTCTGGGACGTAATATGACGAAAGAAGCTGTTGATTCCATTGGTCAGGGACGTGTCTGGAGTGGTATTGATGCACAAAAAATAGGATTGGTAGACCGCATGGGTGGGTTGACCGATGCGATAGCACTTGCTGCAGAAATGGCAGGACTGGATCAATACCGGATCATTTCACTTCCGGCACAGGAAGATCCCTATCAGAAACTAATTAAAGAGTTATCCGGGAACATCAGGACATCCATCCTGAAGAAAGAACTCGGAGCATCATACCGCTATTATCAGGATCTCAAAGAACTGGTTGAAAATAATGGGATTCAGATGAGGATGCCCTATTTCCTTGAGGTTTATTAAAATCCCTCCAATGAATCCCGTAAGGTATAATACGTTGCGTAATCTATTGGCTCCCTTGACACCATTCTTCGGATTGATTGTTGGTGTCCGCAATAGACTATATGATTACAATATTCTGAAATCAACCGAGTTCAGAATCCCAATTATCTCCATTGGGAATATTACTGTTGGAGGTACGGGGAAAACGCCGCACGTAGAATACCTGATATCGTTGCTTGATGGTGAATTCAATGTGGCAGCACTGAGCAGGGGTTACAAACGGCAGACCCGGAATTTCGTTCTTGCAACTCCCGAATCGACTGCCGAAGAGATCGGTGATGAACCAAAACAGATCAAGCGAAAATTTCAAGACATCAACGTGGCAGTTGACTCAAACAGGGTTCGTGGGGTCAGAAAATTGATGGCCGATTTCAAAGAGTTGAATCTGATCATTTTAGATGATGCATTCCAGCACCGGTCAATCTCACCAGGCCTTTCCATACTGCTGATTGATTATAACCGTCCCCTCTCCGGTGACCACCTCCTGCCATTGGGTAACCTGCGGGAAAATCCCAATGAAAAACGGCGTGCACACATCATCATTGTCACCAAATGTCCCCCGAAGCTAAAACCCATTGAGCGTCGGCTTGTTCTTAAAGACCTTAACCCATTTCCTTATCAGACCCTCTATTTTACAACCATGATTTATGGTGAATTCTACCCCGTTTTTGAAAGCGTTGCCCCCCGGTTAACTAAAAGCGAATGCAAACAAGAGAAATACCGGCTTCATATGGTTACCGGGATTGTTAACAGCCGTCACCTGAAAAAACACCTCAGGGGAATATCTCCGAAAATTACGGAATCAAAATACCCCGATCACCATGACTATTCGAACAAGGATATCGATGAGATAGCATCTGCATTTGAAAAGATCGATCACGATAAAAAAATCATCATCACTACAGAAAAAGATGCCATGCGATTCCAGTGCCTGAAGGATACAAAAGATACCCTGAAAAAAAATATGTATTATATTCCCGTTGGTATTCAATTTCTTGATGATGAGGCAGAAAATTTCAATAACCAGATAATAAGTTATGTTAGAAAAAATAAAAGAGACAGCATCCTATATAAAAAAGAAAACTGATTTCCAACCCGAAGTTGGGATTGTGCTGGGTACCGGGCTTGGTGGATTGGTGAATGAAATCGATATTCATTATGAACAGGATTACCAGGCTATTCCAAATTTCCCGGTATCAACGGTTGAAGGGCATAAGGGGAAATTAATATTTGGCCTGCTGGGGAGAAAGAAAGTGGTTGCCATGCAGGGCCGGTTTCATTATTATGAAGGGTATACTATACATCAAATTACCTTCCCGATTCGTGTACTGAAACAGTTGGGAATCAACTACCTTTTTCTTTCCAATGCAAGCGGGGGAGTGAATCCTGAATACAACATAGGAGATCTTATGGTGCTTGAGGATCATATCAATCTGTTGCCCAACCCCCTGATCGGATATCATCACGAAGAGTTTGGCCCCCGATTTCCGGATATGGGCAATACATACTCTCCCGAACTGATTGCCCGGGCAGAACAAATCGCGGCAAAACATGATATCCCCCTGAAAAAAGGGGTCTACACTGCCACTACAGGACCTACCTATGAAACACCGTCGGAGTACAGGTTCTTCCGGATCATTGGTTCCGACACGGTTGGTATGTCAACCGTACCCGAAACAATCGTTGCTCACCAGATGGGAATCCCCTGTTTTGCCATTTCAATTATTACTGATCTCGGTGTCCCGGGTAAAATAGAAAAGATTACCCATGAGGGAGTGCAGGAAGTGGCTGAAAGAGCGGAAGAAAAAATGACACGGATCATGAAAGAGTTGATCGAATCCTTATAATGATTAGCTTTGCAGGATTACTCAGTCCATCCAGATCCTGATGAGCAGTCCGAAAAAATTTCAGTTTGCCAATGTCTTCTCCCTTTCCGCTGCCCACCTTATACACGATATATACACCTCTTTTCTTGCCCCCATTCTTCCCCTGCTCATTGAAAAATTATCGATGAGCCTGTCCCTGGCAGGACTGCTATCCGTTATTCAAAGAATTCCTTCCCTATTCAATCCCCTGATCGGGATTCTTGCTGAAAAAATGAAGATCAGGTTCCTGGTAATCTTTGCTCCGGCCTTCACAACAATTGCCATGAGCCTGATCGGTGTGGCACCCGTTTATATCATCCTGGCAGTATTGCTTTTCGTCAGTGGAATCAGTTCAACACTTTTCCATGTTCCGGCTCCGGTTATGATCAAACAGGTAGCCGGACCCCGATTGGGTAAAGGAATGAGCTATTTTATGCTGGGAGGAGAACTCGCCAGGACATTGGGTCCTCTGATTATCGTTGCTACTGTTGAAACCTGGGGCTTGAACGGATCACTCAGATTAATTCCTTTCGGTATTATCTCTTCCTTTGTTCTCTATTACAGGTTGAAAAACATTGAGATACGGAAGGATTTTAAGAAAAATCCACTGGCGATTGGCTACAAATCGACCTTTCTGAAATTTTTACCGGTCTTTATCAGCCTCGGAGGGATTACCCTGTTCAGGGCAGGAATGAAAGCCGCATTAACACTCTACCTTCCGGTATATCTTATGGAAAAAGAGTCGAGCCTCTGGTTTGCTGGCATTTCCTTATCCCTGCTCCAGCTTGCCGGTGCAATCGGAACCTACTTTTCAGGAACCATTTCCGACAGGATCGGAAGACGAATGACACTGGTGATCATCACCATTATATCACCATTCCTCATGTGGATATTCATCTCCATGAAAGCTACGAATACCCTCCCTCTCCTGATCCTGATCGGGTTTTTTCTCGTGGCACCTTCTTCTGTTAACCTGGCGATCGTGCATGAAATGGATACCGAGCATACCGCTTTTGTAAACAGCATTTATATGACAATCAATTTTGTTATGAGCTCGCTGATGCTCCTGCTTGTGGGAGTTTCCTGGGATTTAATCGGGCCTGATCTGACTTACAAGCTTTCAGCTGGCACAGCATTCATTGCTATTTTCTTTGCATTACGGGTACCCGGGAAAAAACAGCAGGGTATTGAGCCGTCCAAACCAATACAAAATCCGGCAAACCAATAGAAGAGAAGCTCACGGGATCAATTTCTTCGCCAGAACACAGGTCCTCTTATACCGCCTGACATTTCCTCTCAAATCATAAATTTCAATGAAAAAAAGATAGATCCCCATATTCGATAACCGGTTTGAATCACTAATTCCATCCCAGGTAAATGATCCTTCCCTGCCCAGCAGCTCATTATTAGCTAATTTCCTTACAATCCTGCCACGGGCATCAAAAATGGTAACTGTCGCAACATAACCGGGTTGATCAAATTGGTAGAAAAGCTGAACAACATCATGATAACCGTCATTATCCGGAGAAAATAGTTCCGGCTCAATACGTATTCGGTCGGATAGTTCGGCAGGATCTTCGATATGCTGCGAATTTTCATAGGCTGGTGTACCGAAACCGCAATTCTCCGATGCAGAGTGCCAGTTGGTTGGATCCTGGGTTGGTCTTGATTGGCTGATTCGCTCGAGTGATATGCCTTCCACAATCCGAAGTAGTGGGAAATGCATCTCTTCATGATACCGGAATTCATCGATAATATTCAACCACTGATCAATCAAAACCACCCTCCCCTCATCGTTAGGGAACGAGGGCATTTTTTCAAGATCGATGAATCCCCAGGGATTGGGAGTATAATACTGTTCAATCACTTTACCTGCATCAATGCTGAACACAAAATATTCTCCCGGGAAAAAAAGATAGGGATACCCGGTTATGGGGAGAATTGTTATTAATACTCCTGTTTGTTTATCCCGGCTGGCTATTCTAAGCTCGCTGAAATCCAGGATTTTAGTCGAACGGTTAAACACCTCAACGTAATCCACTCCATCGAGAAAAGGATTGAATAAGACCTCATTGATTACTATATCCAGGCTATCCATCCGTTCAGGATATCCAAACCTTCGCGAATCCAAAAAACCGATCAGATTTCCTGTACAATCTGTGAATGGGTTGCCAACGGTAATCTCATAAATAGTCCCTGATTCGAATATCCGATTGAAATAAAGTATAACAGATTGGTAATCAGGGGCAATGAGCCAGATCGTTTCCGGATTTCCCATACCATTGTCAACCGTAAAAGCCTGCTGATCCAGTGCATGTGCGCTATCGAACGGTTCGTTAAAGTAGAGGAATAGAGAGGTGTCCGATAACAGATAGGCATTCAAAAGCAGGGGTGGGTCCAGATCCGGATTATCACCCCATACCGAATTTTTCTGTCCCGGGGTTCCTCCCTTGACATCATTGGAAACTTTCCAGTTATTTTCTCCTCCACAGGGATTGTTGGGATCGATTTGCTCAAGGGACCAGCCACCATCGGCTTTGTATTCGTCTCCATACCATTTGTCACTATAGGTAACCGATGAAATGATCACCTCCTTTTCATTCCGTAAAGTAATTGACTGCCCGGTATTCAACAGGGAAGGAAATCCGGAAATTCCATGAACAGAGCCATAAGAATGATACTCCTGAACCACTGCATCGGAACAGAAGATGAGGTAATTCAATCCAGCCAGTTCTATGCCCTCTAACGTGTATACCGAACTACCCACCTGCAGTGACCATCCATTGATTATAACCGTGTAGGTGGTGTTGTTAAAAATTTCGACATACTCAAATTCCGGTAACCCGATTGAAGGTACAGGATCTGCCATAATCTCATTGATCAGAACATCATAAGGCCGGATAAAATGGTAGGTGAACTCTACAAAATCCGGCTCCATGACATTGCCAAAAAGATCCTCAACATGTTCAACATTCAACCGGTATATTGTATTATCCAGAAAATCCGTTTGTACAAGTAAGTGCACTTTTTCGGGTTCTGTGAGTATTGCATTAACCGGGTTCCCAATGAGTTCATCAATGGTGTAGTTCAATG
>CAYZVJ010000082.1:9427-12812 GCA_964481765.1 uncultured Rikenellaceae bacterium
GTGAGTATTGCATTAACCGGGTTCCCAATGAGTTCATCAATGGTGTAGTTCAATGGATCTGTTGCAGTTACCGGATCAACCGGCTCGGTAAAAATAACTTCAAGGGCGGTTGACGATAATATATTAATCTTTTCGATTCCCGGTTTAATGGTATCCACTATGATAAAGCCATCGATGGAAATATCGTCCAGCCAGAGTTTCATATCCTGCGAAAGGGAATATTTATAGTAGATACCGAAATGATTGAAAAGAGACCAGTCTGAATTCGTTACAGTACCCAGTGAATACAGTTGCTCAAACCCTCCTGTGGTATCGATCATCACCTCCCATAATCCTGTTTTCGATCGCAAAACCTGGAATCCTACCACCTGTGTAGTCGATACCTGACCCTGCCAGTTAAATCCCGTATTCAGGATTTCATCGGCTGATCCGAAGGAAATTTTCCACAGCTTAACATAATCATCGGCTCCCTTGTAATTCACGCCCAGTACATACCCGTTCGCTGATCCTGCCGGGTGCATCTCCCCGGCAGACTGATCCGAAACAAGAAAGATGCTCCAGTGGTTTTGCCCTGAAGGAGTATACCCATGTCTTATTTTAAATCGCCAGGTGGTTGTAGCTGAATCAAGGCTGATTGTATATATCGGATAGGAAATCTGATCATGATCGGCAGCCTGATTGTCAAAGCTGTGGTGCAGCGAGAAATTTCCTGCTATGGGATCATCTGCAGAAACACCCCATCGCAGTTCGGTACTCTCTTGCCAGCCAGCAAGGGTGCCACTTTCAAAATCCTCATTCAACTGTGCAGATGCAGCAAAGGAAATCAGCAACAACAAATAGAAAAGTTTCTTCATCAATGTGAAAAATAAAACAGAAAATCCGCTAATTTTAGGGACTGAATGCGTTCGACTTTCCGCTAAACCTTCAGATTACAAATTAACAATAATCCATGAATTATGAAAGTAGCAGTTGTAGGAGTAACGGGCCTGGTGGGTCAGATGATGGTTAACATTCTTGAGGAACGGAATTTTCCCGTGACAGAGCTGATCCCGATTGCATCGGAGGGATCCCTCGGCAAAGAGGTCAGGTTCCGAAACAAGGCATCCCGGGTGATTCCTGTTGATGAAGGCATCAGCCATTGCTCCGACCTTGCCCTTTTTTCAGCCGGTGCTGATATATCCCTGAAATATGCGCCACAGTTTGCAGAAAAAGGCACAACGGTGATCGATAACTCATCGGCCTGGAGGATGGATGAAGGGAAAAAATTGATCATACCGGAAATAAACGGTCATCTGCTTACAGAAAATGACAAAATCATTTCAAATCCCAATTGCTCAACCATTCAACTTTTGATGATCCTGGCTCCACTTCATCCGCTATATCACATACGGCGAATTGTCATTTCAACCTACCAATCCGTGAGTGGTACCGGTATTTCAGCAATCAAGCAACTGGAAAATGAACGGGCCGGAATTCAGGGAGAAATGAGTTATCCCTATCCCATTGATAAAAACTGCCTTCCACATTGCGATCATTTTACGGATAATGGTTATACCCGGGAAGAGATGAAACTGGTGAATGAGACCCATAAAATCCTGGATGACCCCGGGATCAGAATTACTGCCACAGCAGTAAGGGTGCCGGTAATGGTCGGACATTCTGAATCAGTGAACGTAGAATTCGACCGTGATTACGACCCGGTAAAGATTCGGGAGGTTCTATCCCATACCTGCGGGGTGACTGTGGTTGACGACCCCCAGAATAACAAATACCCGATGCCCATTCATTCAGAGGGTAAGGATACAATATTTGTTGGACGCATTCGAAGGGATTTTTCGGCTAACAATGCCCTGAACCTTTGGATTGTTGCTGACAATCTGCGAAAAGGTGCAGCGACCAATGCGGTCCAGATCGGAGAATATTTACTACAACACCACTTGATCTAACCCGCATTATTAGCTTCGCTGAGCACTTCGTGGTTCATGCAAAAACGTAGCCTCTGGTCAGTAAAGAAAATCATTAAAGGGATAGCGTTCAACATGGATCTTTTTGACCTGTTGATAAAGGACATCCTTCAGCTCACTGATATTGGCTTTATGAAGGGCCGAAATAAAGATTGAGGAGGCATTATTCTTTGCCATCCAGGTGTTTTTCAGCTCCTGGAGTGAAAGGTTTTCCCTGGAAACCGGAGTGAGATCATCCTCCTCTTTCTCAATGAAATGGTATGCATCGGTCTTATTGAAGACCAGGTAAGTCGGTTTATTTAACGCACCCAGTTCCTGCAAGGTTTGATGAACAATATTGATCTGTTCTTCAAAATTTGGATGGGAGATATCCACCACATGAAGCAGCATATCAGCTTCCCTTACTTCATCCAGGGTAGATTTGAACGATTCAACAAGGTGGTGCGGAAGTTTCCGGATGAAGCCAACGGTATCTGACAGCAGAAACGGTAAATTATCAATAATCACCTTGCGGACTGTCGTATCCAGTGTAGCAAACAGTTTATTCTCAGCAAACAGGTCTGTCTTACTCATCAGGTTCATGATGGTTGATTTTCCCACATTGGTATATCCCACCAGTGCAACCCGGACAAGCTTTCCCCTGTGTTTTCGTTGAATTTCCTTCTGTTTATCAATTTTTTCAAGTTGATGTTTGAGCCGGGCTATTTTATTCCGGATTATTCTGCGGTCAGTTTCTATTTCTGTTTCACCGGGTCCACGCAATCCGATTCCTCCCCTCTGTCTTTCCAGGTGGGTCCACATTCGCGTTAACCGGGGAAGGAGATATTGATATTGTGCCAGTTCAACCTGCGTTTTTGCATGCGCCGTTTTAGCCCGCTTGGCAAATATATCCAGGATCAGGTTGGTCCTGTCCAGAATTCTTCGGTTCAGCACCCGCTCCAAATTCCTTATCTGGCTTGGGGAAAGCTCGTCATCAAAGATTACCAGGTCGATGTTCTCCTTCTTCACATAATCTTCGATTTCTGCCAGTTTCCCGCTTCCAACATAGGTTTTCGGGTTGGGTATGTCAAGCCGTTGTATAAATTTATGGATGGGATTTGCACCAGCCGTTTCAGTCAGAAAAGCCAGTTCATTAAGAAATTCATTCACCTCACGGTCATTCTGGTACTGTCCCGCCACTCCAATTAAAACAGCAGATTCCTGTTCTGGTTTGTTGGAATATAGATCCGGCATCCTGTACTATTTCAAATTGATACGTTAGACAAAAACGGAAAACTGAAACAAAGATAGTGTATTCAAAATTTGTAATTTAGATTCAGGTATTATAAACATGGTTTATAAACCATTCGTAACCGAAAAACGAACTCCGATACCTGCCCTGTGAAATAGTGGCACAGCCACTAATGTGAAACATTATTTCA
>CAYZVJ010000082.1:12912-15240 GCA_964481765.1 uncultured Rikenellaceae bacterium
GGGGCGGGCCCTGTGAAATAGATTATTCTATTTGACGGGGTATAAATACGAACCCTAATTTCACGGGGCGGGTTTCGTCACCGATCACCGCACAACGAATTGAGGAGACAGGTAAGGTAAAGCGATTAAAGCCAATCCACGCACAGTAATTGATAGGGAAGTGGAACTAATTGATATACCTTCTATTCTGCATGAGAATATCACGGATTGCCAGTTTAAGGGTCTCGCTGCATTGGAATATCATATCAAAATCATTTGGAAAAGGCAGTGGCTCCACTTCAACCAGCTCAAGGGTTTTAGCATCCAGTGCTCCCAGATCCCCGATGGCACGGGCAGAAAGGTGTTCAAAAACCGTTTCCGCACCGATTGGATCTTTCTTCAGCAGGTTTTGCGGATGCATTTGAAAGATCTCAACATCTCCATCAATCCTGACTGCTTTATGCTGCATGCTCTCAATTACCGTGCAGCTTAAGGTTTTGAATTTTTTAATCTTGATATCATTCCCCAGGGAGTCTTTCATCACATTGCCATTTTTATCCAGTACATATTCAAATCCGTCTTCTACCTCCCGTTTTACGATTCGGTCTTTATCTTCAACTACTTCAGGAGAAACAGCTATGTTTTTTAAATTGATATAGACCAGGTAGTCGTATTCGATATTATCATCCAGGTGACGGGTGTGGTATTCCACCCATTCGCTGTTCAAACGCTGATGATCAATGGCAAGAAGATCCTCTTCAAACTCCTGTGAAAGCTTTAGCACTGTTTTATTTTCGACCGTTACCAGTACCCTGCTCATCCCGTTGTATCGGGTTTCTGCCAGCAACTGATCAATATTTTCATAATCGCCCCAGTACTGCTTAACCTTTGAAAACTCATAATAGGCCTGCCTGTATGCATCCTTTGTGTTGTTTTCCAGCAATTTCTGACCATGGGCAAAGAAATATTCTGCAGCTTTATGTTTCGCCTCTACGATCTCGCTGTCATAATCAACATAATCGTAAGTAATTGTTCGGTTTCCCAGTTGCAGGGGTAGTACTGTTCTAACCACGGTTTGTCTGTCCTTTAACCGGAGGTAGTGATTCAGGATCTCTTCCCAGGTATTCGGGTTGCCATCCATTTTCAGAAATTTGATTCGCTCGAGGTCTTGCTCATTTGCAATCTCGTACGATTTCTCGAGGACAAGAATATCATCCTCACTCTCCGGATCCTTCATCAATTTTTTTACCGCTTTGTCAATTGCAGCATCGTAATTTCCTCTCTGGAGTTGTTTCTTTGAAGATCCGCATCCGGCAAGGAAAAGGGCAATAATCAACAGATAAATGATTCGTTTCATGATTGATGGTTTTTAACTTCCTGACAACTAAATTAACCATAAATAGATAAATATCATAATGAAAAAGTAGAACAAAAAACCCTGACCAAATGATCAGGGTTCAGTTCATCTGTTTTCGGATTACTGAAGGACAAAGACGATTGGGAAGGTGTACGCTACCCTCACCGGTTTACCCCGCTGTTTTCCAGGTGTCCATTTTGGTGAAGCAGAAACGACGCGAATGGCTTCCTTATCCAGAGCGGGATCGACACCACGAACCACCTCAACTTTATTTACACTTCCATCCGGTTCCACTACGAACTGGACGAATACCCTTCCGGCTATTCCGTTTTCAGCAGCAATTTCCGGGTACCTGAGGTTTTTTGCGATCCACTCTCTGAAACCTTCCTGTCCTCTACCCTGGAAACTTGGCATATCTTCAACGATAAAGAAAATCTGTGCTTCCTCTTCCTCCTCTTCTTCAACTTCAAATGCGATGGCCTCAACCTCTGTTTCCATATCGATCTCTGTATCTTCCAGGATCAATTCATCCTCAATTTCAACATCATCTTCAACGATATTAAGGATTTCTGTCACCTTGGGTGGCTCAGGTGGCTGTTCCGGTTCAGGTTGTTCCTGACGTGTGATGGGGATGATCTCCTCTTCAACGTCTTCAGCACCTCCAATATCAAATTCATTCTTTGATAAACCCGTGCTGGTCCATTCGAAGGCTATCAGTACGAGAGACAATACGATAACCAACCCCAACTGAAAGAAAGTCCCTTTGCTTTTTTCCAGGTTAGCCTGGTCAGTTTTTTTCAGTTCCATCTTGATTAATTTTAAGCCTCTAAAAATAACGAATTCTCACAATATTTTCAAAACAAAAAGAGAAAAGAATGGATAAATTCTTCTTTTTGTCCAACCAGAGCACCTTCCCTGAATGCATTGAAATAACAAACAGGGATCAGGTAAAGCAACACTCCAGTAAATAACATGCAAAAATTGTACCTAAA